>JAEUQQ010000765.1 GCA_016789685.1 Acidobacteriota bacterium
CATTGCGGAACCCTTCAAGGAGTACCTGCGCAAGATCTACGACAGCGAGATTCGCTAGCGCACGCACCGACCGCCACACCGACACGCGGCGCCAGCGCCGCCGGGTGTCGGTGGACGCGGGCGTGATCGTACAGCTTCCTCGGGAATGCAGGCTCCGACCGCGGGACGCGACACCCGACGGCGCCAGCCGCGCACCGCGACACCGCGACACGACACCAGGCTCCGCGGCACCCCGGCGAGCAACTACGACTTCGCGTCGGACTTGGCGGCGGGTGCCGGCGTCGTGCTCTCGGCAGGCTTGCTGTCGCTCGACTTCTCGCCGGCCGCGTCGGCCGACTTGTTGGCACTCGACGCGTTGGCGCCCGACTTCTTCGCGTAGTCGGTGATGTACCAGCCCGTGCCCTTGAACTGGATCGCCGGCGACGAGATGAGCTTCTTCACGGTGCCGCCGCACGACGGGCAGACCTCGACAGGGGCGTCAGAGAACTTCTGGATGACCTCGAAACGGTGCTGGCACGCATCGCACTGGTATTCGTAGAGTGGCATGGTCGTGTCTCAGGCGATGGGCTTCGCGGACTCGTCGGGTCCGAGCATCGACGCGCGATGCAGCGTGAACGGTACGAGCCCGTTGCCCAGGAACTCGTCGTGAAACGCCTTCAGTGAGAATCCGTCGCCGTTGCGCGCCTGCACATCGGCGCGGAGCTTGAGCAACATCAGCTTGCCCAGCGCATACACCACGTAGCCGGGATCGAACGTCCCGCGCTCGGCCTCGCGCCGCGCGCTGGCCTCCTCGAGATAGGCCTCGTCGCGGAAGATCCTGACCCCCTGCTCAACCGACAGGTCCTCGGCGTGCAGGCGGATGCCGACGATGAGCCGGCACATGCGGATGAGCGCCTCGGCGAGCTGCCCGAGCCTGATCGCCGGCTTCTTCTTGCCGAATCCCTGCTCGACCATCAGGTGCTCGCTGTAGTGCGCCCAGCCCTCGACCGTCGACATCGAGGCAAACGCAATCGAGCGCCGGAGCGTCGACTCGGCGCGGCGGATGTGCTGGAAGTGCAGGAAGTGGCCGGGATAGACCTCGTGCATCGAGATCGACCACAGCGCGGCCTCACTGAAGTCGCGCAGGTGCTCGTCCTGCTTCTCGGCCGGCCACGACGGATCCGCATCCGTCAGGTAGTAGTACGTCCGCAGCGCACGCGCCTCGAACGGCCCGGGCGTCCAGAGGCTCGCGTTCGTCCACCGGTAGAACTGCGGCGTGGGACCAACCACCGGTGGATCGCCATCGGGAATCGTCACCAGCTTGTGCTTGCGGATGAACGTCGCGAGCTCGTCGAGTTGCGCCGACGCCGTCGCCACCAGCTGGCCGGCCGGCGGGTGCAGTTGCTTGATCTTCTTCCACTCTGCCAGGGCATCCTTGCCCTTGGCGCCCGCGAGCGACTTGAACTCGTCCTGCAGCGCGTTGAGCTCGCGCAGGGCAATCGTCAGCAACGCGTCGGTGTCGAGCTTGAGACCTTCCTCGAGCGCGAGCTTGGCCTCGAAACGTTCCTTGCCGAGCCTGAACGTGCCCTTGGTGCGCGGCGCGACCTCGTTCTCGAGGTACCCCATGTAGTCGCCAATCGCGTTCTCGGCTTCGGTCGAGGCGTCGGCGAGATCACCGAGCAGGTGCAGGTCGTCGACGGCCGAGAACGCGCGGGGCAGGTCGCGGCGGATGAACGACTGGACGCCGCGCAGCGTCTCGAGCGCGTTCTTGAGGAAGATGCCCGCCGGTTCCTTGACGTTGTCGCGCGCCTGCTGGAGCAGGCGCGGCGCCTGCCGCAGCTTCGACAGCACGCGGCGCGCGCGCTCGTCCGGTGGCGCATAGGCAAACAGCGACTGCGCCGCCAGGCTCAACGCCAGCGTCTCGACGTAGATCTGCGGGCTGCGCTCCCAGTGGCGCAACTGCTCGAACTCGTGCACCTTGGCCCGGATGTGCGCATCGACCACCGGCCGCTCGAGCCGCTGCGAGGCGGTCAGGGTCTCGGGATTGATGGCGCCGAGGCGACGACCAAACGCGCCGAGGTCGCGGAGCAGCGAGTCGATCGCGCTTCGCGAGTAGTCCTCGAGGAGGTCATCGTGCGTGTGCACGCCATCGAAGGCGGCAGTGGTCGGCAACACCTCGTGCAGGAAGGCGAGGTAATCGTCGATGAAATGTGGAAGCGGCTCGGAGGAATACATCGGCCTCGGTCGATCGCTAACTGAACCCTCGCTGGCGCCTCATGCGCTCCCCTTGTGGGAGCCGGCGCGGTCAGCCCATCTGCCAATGCTACAATACGCGGCCACGAAACCCCGAATGCCGTCTCACCCGGCACCGGCCCCCGGGCCTCGATCGCGCGGCACCCTCTTCATCGTCGCGACCCCGATCGGCAACCTCGACGACATCAGCGTCCGTGCCCTGCGCGTGCTGCGCGAGGTGGCGGTGATTGCCGCCGAAGACACGCGACACACCGCACGGCTCCTGAACCACTACGACGTCCAGACGCCGATGCTCAGCCTCCACGAGCACAACGAGCGCGAGCGCATCGACCGGATCCTGGCCCGCCTCGAGGCGGGCGAGTCGGTCGCCCTCGTCTCTGACGCCGGAACGCCGCTCGTCTCTGACCCAGGCGCGGAGCTGGTAGCTGCCATCCGGGCCGCCGGGATGCCCGTCGTCGCGATTCCGGGCGCCTCGGCGGTGCTGACGGCCCTGGTGGCCAGCGGCGTCGCTGCGAACCAGTTCACGTTTTTTGGCTTTCCACCTAAAAAACAAGGTGAGCGACAAACCTGGCTCCGTCAAGCGGCGGCCGAATCGCGGACCCTCGTCATCTACGAGGCGCCGCATCGCATCCACGACACCCTGACCGACATGATCGAGGCCTTTGGGGCCAGGAAGGTCGTGCTCGGCCGGGAACTGACGAAGATTCACGAGGAGTTTATCACCGGCACGGCGGAGTCGCTGCTTGTTTCTGTTGAACAACCAAAAGGCGAATACGTGATCGTGGTCGGTCCCGAAGCCGAACCCGCTGCCGCTTCGACTCTACCCGAGCCGGAGCCGGCGACGATGTTTGTTGAGTTCTGTCGTTTGACTGATATTGAGGGCCTCACGCGCCGCGACGCCGTCTCGGCCCTCGCCAGGCGCTTCGCCATGCCCTCACGCGCTGTCTACGCGCTCATCGAAGAGGCCAAGCGAACCCGCGAGTAATTAGGTTGAAAAACAGAACCTCTTCTTCTCTGCCGAACGCGCCCGTTCGCGCCGATATCCAGAGACATCATGAGCGCGACTCCTGACATCCACGTCGTCATCCTTGCGGCCGGCAAGGGCACCCGCATGAAGGCCGCCAGGCCCAAGGTGCTCCACCCCCTCGGCGGCATGCCCCTCATCGAGCATGTCGTCACCACCGCCCGCGCGCTTGGCCCCGCCTCGATGACGCTCGTCATCGGCCACCAGGGCGACGAGGTCAAGGCAGCGCTCGCCAGGCAGCCAGGCCTGGGGTTCGTCGTCCAGGAACCGCAGTTGGGCACCGGCCACGCCCTGCTCGTTGCCGAACCCGTCCTGGCCGGCACCGCCGGTGTCGTGCTCCTGCTCTATGGCGATGTGCCCCTGCTGACGGCGGCGACCGCGCGGGCCCTGATCGCCCATCACCTGCAGCGCCAGGCGGCCGCGACCGTGCTCACGGCCCGCACCGAGCGCCCCACCGGCTACGGCCGCATCGTCAGGGGCTCGGATGGCCGCATCACCCGCATCGTCGAGGAACGCGATGCGAGCGCCGACGAACGCCGCATCACCGAGATCAACAGCGGCGTCTACGTCTTCGACCTCCCCGCCGTGTTCGAGACGCTCCACCGGATCGGCAGCCGCAATGCCCAGGGCGAGTACTACCTCACCGACATCGTCCAGGCCAATTGCGCCACGGGGCGCGTGGTTGAAACCGTCTGCGTCACCGACTTCACCGAGATCCGCGGCGTCAACAGCCAGCTCGAGCTCGCCGAACTCGGTGCGGAATTGCGCGACCGACGGGCCCGCGCCGTCATGGCCGCCGGCGTCACCGTCATCGACCCAGGCTCCACGTGGATCGGTGTCGACGTCGAGATCGGCGCCGACACCATCCTCTACCCCAACACGTGGATCGCTGGCCGCACACGGATCGGACGGAACTGCGAGATCCAGTCGGGATCACGCCTGGTCGACGTCGAGATCGGCAACGACGTGCTCGTCAGGCAGCACACGGTGATCGAGCAGTCGCGCGTGGGGGCGGGTGCCAAGCTCGGACCCTTCACGCACCTGCGGCCCGACAGCGACGTGGGGAATCACGCCCATGTCGGCAACTTCGTCGAGCTCAAGAAGACCGTGCTCGGCGAAGGTGCCAAGGCCAACCACCTCGCCTATCTCGGCGATGCCACCGTGGGCGCGCGCGCCAACATCGGCGCGGGCACGATCACGTGCAACTACGACGGCGTCCACAAGCACCAGACGACGATCGGCGAAGGTGCGTTCATCGGCAGCGATTCGCAACTCGTCGCGCCGGTGAGCGTGGGCGACGGGGCGTATGTCGCCGCGGGTTCCACGATCACGCAACCGGTGCCGCCTGGCGCGCTTGGCATCTCGCGCACGCCGCAGACCAACAAGGACGGCTGGGTCTCGAAGCGCCGGTCGGGCGCATCATGATGCGCCCGGCGTAGACCGGGATCGCACGAACCGTGCGCGGCCCCGTCCCCGCAGGGGCGCATCATGATGCGCCCCCCTGGGCCCCCGGGGATCGCGCGCACCGGCAGACGAACCGGCCGCCGCTGGCGGCCAGAGTGCAGACATCACGAAGCGCAGGGGAACACGATCATGTGCGGGATCATCGGCTACATCGGCGCGAAGCAGGTCGTCCCCGTGATCATCGACGGCCTCCGTCGGCTCGAGTATCGCGGCTATGACTCGGCCGGTGTCGCGGTCGTCCACGATGGTGTCGTCGAGGTCAGGCGCAGCGCCGGCAAGCTGTCGCGCCTCGAAGACGCGCTGCGCGCGCAGCCGCTCGCCGGCGACTACGGCATCGGCCACACGCGCTGGGCGACGCACGGTCGTCCGACCGAAGAGAACGCGCATCCGCACCGCGACGCGTCAGGACGCATCGTTGTCGTCCACAACGGCATCATCGAGAACTACCTCGAGATCAAGCGGGAGCTGCAGGGCAAGGGTGTCGTCTTCAAGAGCGAAACCGACACCGAGGTCGTGGCGCACCTGCTCCGCGAGGTCATGCAGGACGATGGGCTCGAGAACGCGGTGCGGCGGGCGCTGCTGGTGCTGCGGGGCCTGTTCGCGCTGGTGATCATGTCGGCCGACGATCCCGAGAAGATCGTCGCCGTGCGCAACGGGCCGCCGATCGTGGTTGGCCTGGGCGATGGTGAGTTCTTCGTCGCCAGCGACGTGCCCGCGATCCTGGCGCACACGCGCGACGTCGTCTTCCTCGGCGACGAGGAGATGGCCGTGATCACGCGGCACGGCGTGTCGTTCACCGACTACGCCGGCGCCGCCATCTCGAAGGCGACCCAGCGCGTGCTGTGGGATCCGGTCATGGCCGAGAAGGCCGGATACAAGCACTTCATGCTCAAGGAGATCTTCGAGCAGCCGTGGGCCATCCGCGAGACCGTGCTCGGGCGCGTGTCTGAAGAGAGCGGAACGGTCTTCCTCAACGAGATGAACCTGACGGCCGAGACCCTGCGCGCCGTCGATCGCGTGATCGTCCTCGCGTGCGGCACCTCGTGGCACGCGGGCCTGGTCGCGAAGTTCATCATCGAACAACTGGTGCGGCTGCCCGTCGAGGTCGACTACGGCAGCGAGTACCGCTACCGCGAACCGATCGTCAACGAGCGCACGCTTGCCGTCGTCATCACCCAATCCGGGGAGACTGCAGATACCCTCGCGGCCCTGCGCGAGGCGAAGAAACGTGGCGCGAGCAGCGTCGCCATCTGCAACGTCGTGGGTTCGATGGCCACGCGCGAGTGCGACGGGACGGTCTACACGCATGCGGGGCCGGAGATTGGCGTGGCCTCGACCAAGGCGTTTACCTCGCAGTTGGTGGCGTTGCACCTGCTCGGGCTGTACCTCGCGCAGGTGCGCGGGGCCTTGACGCCCGACGAGATCCGGCCGCACATCTCGGCACTGAACCAGTTGCCCCTCCTGATCGAAGAGGCGCTCAAGTGCGAGGGGCAGATCGAGGAGATCGCGAAGCGGTTCTACCAGTGCGCCGACTTCCTCTACCTCGGGCGCGGCGCGCAGTATCCCATCGCGCTCGAGGGCGCGCTGAAGCTCAAGGAGATCTCCTACATCCACGCCGAGGGGTATCCGGCCGGCGAGATGAAGCACGGTCCGATCGCGCTGATCGACGAGCAGCTCCCTGTTGTCGCGATTGCGATGCAGGATCACCTGTTCGAGAAGATGATGGGCAACGTGCAGGAGGCCAAGGCGCGTGGCGGGCACATCATCGCGCTGACGACCAAGGGCGACGATCGGCTCGACGAGATCCTCGACCCCCTGCACGACTCACGCATCCCGCTGCCGCCGTGCCCGCCGCTCGTGGCACCCGTCGTGGCCGTGATCCCGCTGCAGTTGCTCTCGTACCACATCGCCGTCCGCCGCGGCTGCGACGTCGACCAACCCCGCAACCTCGCCAAGAGCGTCACCGTAGAGTAGGGGCGCATCATGATGCGCCCATGATCCGCCGCGTGCGGGCGCATCGTGGGGCGCCCACGACCCGCAGCGTAGGGGCGCATCATGATGCGCCCATGACTCATGAT
>JAEUQQ010000687.1 GCA_016789685.1 Acidobacteriota bacterium
ATGTCGGGAAGGCGGTTGGCGCCGAAGATCAGGATGAGGATGAGAACGATCAGTACCAGTTCCGGTAGCCCGAGGCTGCCCATGGATGTCTCCTTGACTCACCACGATTCTAGCACCGACCGCGCGGGCGCCCCGTGACGATTCCACGTCTGGCGGCGCGCCTCGCTGCCCTGGCCGTCGCGATCGGTGCGGTCGCTGGCGCCGCATCGGCCCAGTTCTCGTCGTCGGTGACCCTCGTCGAGGTCTATGCCACCGTGACGACGAGGAGTGGGGACGTGGTGACCGACCTCCGCGCCGCCGACTTCGCCGTGACCGACGACGGCGTGCCGCGCGACGTCGCGGCGTTTGCCAACGGTACCTTTCCGTTGTCGGTAGCCGTGGCCGTCGATCGCAGCTTCAGCATGAACGGGAAGCAGTTGGCGTTCGTCCAGGACGCCGCGCTGCGGTTCCTCGAGGCCCTGCGCCCCGATGACGAGGCGGCCGTCATCGGGATCAGCAGCGTGGTCGAGACGCTGGCTCCGCTGTCGACCGATCGCGCGGCGCAGCGCCTGGCCGTCGCGCAGCTGACGCCCTGGGGGACGACGCGGCTGCACGATGCGGTGCTCGACGCGCTGTCGCGCATCGAGTCGGCCCGCGGTCGCCGGGCGCTCGTCATCCTCAGCGACGCCGATGACCGCGGGAGCACCGCCTCGGCACGCGAGGTCATCGACCGCGTGCGGGGCACCGACGTGCTGTGCTACCCGGTCGTCGTCGGGCCACGCAACTCGTCGCTGTTCACGCAACTGGCGGCGTTCACCGGGGGCAGGGCCTTCTGGGTCGAGGATGCGTCGGACCTCGATGACGCGTTCCTCGCAATTGCTGGCGAACTGCGGCAGCAGTACCTGATTGGGTTTGCGCCTGTGACGGTCGCGGCAGGTGCAGAGCGCCGATTCCGTCGTGTCCAGGTCAGGACGCCTGGGCGCGACACCCTGATCCGGGCCAGGCCGGGCTACTTTGCGCCGTGACCGGGGCGGAGTCGAGTGCTGCACCCGTGACGAGTCTGCTTGCCGCCGGATCGTGGCGGGGCTAAAGTGAAGGCCATGGCTGTGTCGTCTGCTTCTGTCGATACCAACACCCTGCTCACCGTCGGTGTCTTTGCCGACCTCGCCACCGCCCGGACGGCGGTCAACGCGCTGCTGACCACGCACCGCTTCGCTGCATCGACGTTGTCGGCGATGGCCAACGACGATCCCGCGCTCGAGGCGTGGATGGCCGAGGTGTTTGGCGGGAGCCGGACGGCAGGCGCGGGGGCGGCGGCCCTTCGTGTGGCCGGCCCGCTCGTGCCAGGCACCGGGTTCCCCGGTGACGGGGTCGATGGCCTCATGCGCGCCTCGGGATTCCAGTCACACGACGGCCGAATCTTCGCTCGACTCGTCGAACGAGGTGGGGTACTGGTGGCCGTGAGCTCCGACGCGCGCGCGGCCGATGCGCTGTCGGTGATGCACGCGTATGGCGGGGGCAACGCGGCCATCGGCGCCTGGCAGGGACGGCTCTAGTCCTGCCGTCGGGGCAGATTTTCCGTTGCCCCTGCCGGCAGGGTCAGCCACAATGATCACGCCAGCGCTGGACAAGAACGACTGACCCATGTCGGATACTTCGCATCCGCCCGTCGCGCCCGTGACGTCGCGCGGCGGTGACTCGCCATACGTCACGCTGCACCTGAGCACGTCTGCCGATACGCCCTTTCTGCTCGGGCGGCCGCCGGGACGTGCCGGCGGAGCCGTCGGCGTGTCGGTGATGAGCCACGTCGGCGTCGCCTTGTTGCTGCTGGGCCTCTCGCGCATTCTGCCCACACCGGTTCGCAACCTCGACCTGTTTCCCGATCGAGACGGCACCGAGCTGGTCTGGCTCGAGCAGCCGGGCCCCGGGGGCGGCGGAGGCGGTGGCGGCAATGAGCAGCAGGAGCCTCCACGACAGCTCGAGACCCCTGGCAAGGACCGCCTCTCGGTGCCCGTCGTCAAGCCGGTCGACCTGTCGCCGCCGAAGCAGGAGGTCAAGGACCCACCGCCTATCGAGCAGCTCAACATCCCCGCCGTGGCGATGAACGCTGGCGAGATCGTGCTGCCAGGAGCGCTGCAGGGTATTCCCGACCCATCGTCGACGTCGCTCGGGCCAGGTTCGGGCGGTGGCGCCGGGACGGGTCGCGGCACCGGCATCGGCCCGGGAACGGGG
Organism: Acidobacteriota bacterium; assembly: GCA_016789685.1. Lineage (GTDB taxonomy): Bacteria > Acidobacteriota > Vicinamibacteria > Vicinamibacterales > JAFNAJ01 > JAEUQQ01. The sequence goes on from JAEUQQ010000687.1 coordinate 2,212, forward strand.
TCTGGTCTGGGACCGGGATCCGGAGGCGGGACCGGCGGGGGAGAGTATCGCGTCGGATCTGGCGTCTCGACGCCACGCATCCTGCGCGAGGTGAAGCCGCAGTACACAGCTGACGCGCTCCGCGCCAAGATCCAGGGGACGGTGTGGCTTGACTGCGTCGTGATGCCCGACGGGACCGTGGGGCGCGTCGAGGTCACCAAGTCGCTCGACAGCGTCTTCGGGCTCGATCAGGAGGCCATCAAGGCCGTCAAGCAGTGGCGCTGGGCTCCTGGCCTGCGGCAGGGCCTGCCCGTGCCGGTCCTCGTCAGCGTGGAACTCACGTTCAACCTGCGCTGACCCTTCGACGCGCGCCCTTCGACTCGCGCGGGATGGGGACGCTCGCTTCCTTCGACTCGCGCTGCATCGCAGCGCTCGCTTCCTTCGACTCGCGTTGCATCGCGGCGCTCGCTCAGGACGGGCCCCTTCGACTCGCGCGGGATCGCGGCGCTCGCTTCCTTCGACTCGCGCTGGATGGGGACGCTCGCTCCCTTCGACTCGCGCGGGATCGCGGCGCTCGCTCCCTTCGACTCGCGCGGGATCGCGGCGCTCGCTCAGGGCGGGCTCTTCCGACGTGCGGTACACGACAAAGGCCCGGTGGGATGGCTCCCCCCGGGCCTCTGATCGAGCCACTTGTAGGGGCGCATCATGATGCGCCCCCGACAGGTGTCTAGT
>JAEUQQ010000694.1 GCA_016789685.1 Acidobacteriota bacterium
AAACCGGAGATTGTCCGATGCCTCCGGCGTAGGGGCGCACCATGGTGCGCCCCCGAACCCGCGCCGGCGCAGCGTACCGGGGGGCGCATCATGATGCGCCCCTACGGGAGGGTCACCTCGCCGTACCAGCCTTTGAAGACGATCGTGGTGCCGTAGGGCGCCGAGAGCCGCTGGAGTTTCTCGATCATGGCGCGCGCCTGCGCGTCGGTCACGAACCTGGGCACGCCGTAGAGCGGCCCCTCGTCGTCGATGACCACCGGCAGCAACTGGATGCGGCGCAGCCGATCGGCGTTGACCGTCATCCGCACCAGGATGCCCTCCATGACCTCGGGCGAGTCGCGCCGATCCCACACCGAGACGTTGTCGGGCCGCGGCAGCTCGCTGTCGCGCTGGTGGATCAGGTCGATCGGGATCTTGTCGGGCGTGCGGTACTGGTAGATGAAATCCGAGAGGCTGTAGAAGATCGGCTTGCCCTTGTAGATCTCGATCCCGCGCAGCACGTGCGGGCCAGTTCCCAGCACCACGTCTGCGCCGGCGTCGATCGCCCGCCGGTACATGATCTCGTCGTTGGGCGGGGTCGTATCCTGGATGCCGTAGACGCGATGATGACTCACGTCGTGGTTGTGCAGCGCGACCATCAGCACGTCGGTGCGCCGCCGCGCGACGAGGATGTCGTCTTCCATCGCGAGCACGTCTGACTCGAGCGGCCCCTCGACCGTCTCGACCTTGCCGTCGCGCGCCACCAGGATCACCGCCGGATCGATCGTCGCGAGCGACGGCACCGCAGGGTCGGCACTGCGATAGCGATTGGTCCAGTAGCGCATGTACGACAGAAGCGAGAACCGCGTCGTCCGGCTCTGCACGCGTTTCGTGCCGGGCGCCCGCGCGGCGGCCAGCGTGAGACCGGCCCCGGCGTGGGCGATGCTGGCCTGGTCGAGTGCGCGCAGCGACTCCTTCAGGCCCTCGGGACCGAAGTCGAGGGCGTGATTGTTGGCCATGCTGACCATGTTGATGCCGATGGCCGCCAGCTCCCACACGAACGTGCGCGGCGTGCGGAAGTTGTAGAACGGCCGCTGGAGGTCGGGCCGATCGTTGATCGAGAACTCCAGGTTGCCGTAGGCGATGTCGGCTTCCTGCATGATGCGGAAGATCGCCTGCCGGTCGGGATCCTTCAGCGTGCTGATCGGCTCGTTGAAGATCATGTCGCCCACGGCGGTCACGATCGTGTCGCCGGGCTCCTCGCGAAGCAGCTCGCGGATCCGCGCGTCCCAGTCGATGCCGGTCGGCGGCACCGCGGGCCTGACACGACGGTTGGTGACAGCCTTGCTCTGATCCCAGCTCATGGGCGGCGGCGTCACCTGCGCCATGCCCACATTGCCGGCGAGCGCAACGCACACGGCCAGCCAGGCCACCGTCCCTGCGACCGTCAGGGGTCGCCGCTTCGTTCGCGCGTGCATCACGCCTCCTCCGGGCTCACCCGGGCCGCGGGCATTCTACGTCGGTGCAACGACCGGCGAACGCGCCCGCAGCGGCCTCGGGCAACCAGGGGCAGCGGCCGTGTGGCCGGCGCCCGCGCGCCGCGGCGCGTTACGGTGTTGCTACGGTAACGCGATTGAACGCCCCGGCCGCCGGTGGTAGCGTCCGCCCTCGAACCACCACAGTTTCGTCGGGCACGGCTCGAACAGGGCTCCAGACACACGCGGGTTCGCCGTCTGCACAGGCGCGTACGCGGCCTGTCGGCTGCACGGCATCGGCTGCCGGCACCACCGGAGGTCCTCCATGCGACTCACGGTCGTCACTGACGGGTTCAGGTCACCGCTTGCCATCCTGGTGATTGCGGGCCTCTGCGCCTCACCATCGCTCCCCTCGTCCGCCTCGGCCCAGGAGGCGGTTGCCAGCCTGCGCGGCCGCGTCGTCGACCAGCAGGGCGGCGTCCTGCCCGGGACGATCGTCGTCGCGCGCAGCGAGGACTCCGGCCTCTTCCGCGAGGCCACGACCGAGTCGGACGGCGCGTTCGTGCTCAACGGCATGGCCCCGGGGCGTTACCGCATCGAGGCCGAACTCACCGGGTTCCGGAAGTACGTGCGGACGGGAGTCGCGCTGGCCGTCGGCCGCTCGGTGACCTTCGACATCGTGATGGAGGTCGGCGGCATCGGCGAAGAAGTGGACGTGCGGGCCGAACTGGCGGTCATCGACGTGACGTCGAAGGCGGTGGGCGGCCACATCTCGAACCAGGAGCTGGTCGAGTTGCCGTCGCTCAACCGGAATTTCACGGGATATCTCGCCCTGCTGCCGGGAGCCACCCCCAACTTCGCCACCGATTCGTTCGCCGCCGACTCGGTCAGCATCGGCGGGCAGAGCTCGTCGAACGTGGCCTTCACCTTCGATGGCAGCAGCAACAACGACACGTTCATCGGCGGGCAGAGCGGCGCGCAGGCGCGCATCCCGATCGAAGCGATCGCCGAGTTCCAGATGCTCACCGGGCAGTTCGATGCGGAGTTCGGTGGCACGTCGGGCGGCATCGTCAACGCGGTGTCGAAACAGGGCACGAACCGGTTCACCGGCAGCGCCTTCGGCTTCTTCAAGGACTCGGCACTGACCGCGACCAACTACTTCGCGAAGAAGAACAAGCTCGCCAAGCCCGACTCGAAGGAGTACCAGATGGGCGGCACGCTCGGCGGGCCGATCGTGCCGAACAAGGCGCACTTCTTCGCGAGCCTCGAGCGCGTGATCCTCGATCGCGGCATCACGCTCAGCATCCCGGCGCGGCCCTCGTTGAGCAGTTCGGAAACGCAGGAGACGCGGGTGTGGAACTACTTCGTCCGCGTCGACCACCAGGTGAACGCCAACCACACGTGGGGCGTGCGCTGGCTGCGCGAGCTGTCGCCGCAGAAGAACCTGCTGGCGGCGAACCGCTCGGCCGCCACGGCCGAAGAGGAGCAGGACGACGACCAGACGTATGTGGGCACGTTCAACTCGGTGCTGGGGCCGTCGAGCTTCAACCAGTTCAAGCTGGCCTACACGCGCGAGGAGGCCTACAACGGATCCGACGCGTTCTTCGGCAACGACGACAGCTTCGACGGCGTCGCGCCGACGCTCGAGTTCCAGACGTTCCGCGACCAGCAGAGCCCGCGCGCCGATCTCTGGAGCCAGCGCGCCTACGTCGCCGCCAACACCTTCAGCTGGTACGTGCCCGACCTGCTCGGCAACCACGACTTCAAGGTCGGTGCCGAGTTCAGCCAGGAGGAGTTCACGCGCCTGATCTCGTCGGAACTCAACGGGTCGTTCCTGTTCTCGGGCAACGCGGCCTTCAACGCGGCCGACCCGCGGACGTATCCCGACCAACTGCGCATCCGCGTGCCCGGTGCGCAGACGTATCTCATCAAGGTGCAGCGGACGTCGGCGTTCTTCCAGGACAAGTGGCGCCCGATCTCGCCGCTCACCCTGACACTGGGCCTGCGGTACGAACTCGAGAACGCCCCCGTGAACGAGTCGTGGAATCCTGCGTTCTCTGACCCCAAGGCCTACCCCATCGACAAGAACAACCTGATGCCGCGCGTCGGCTTCAGCTACGCGCTCGACGACCAGGGGCGCACGGTCGTGCGGGGAGGCTGGGGCCTCTTCTTCCAGCGGTCGATCTGGCTCGACATGTCGGGGCTCTTCGGGTCGCGCGCCTTCTCTGATTCGTTCACCGTCACCTTCCCGGCCAACAACCGCGACCCGGGGCCGAGCGCCGGCCGCTTCCCGACGGATCCGATGCTCGTCAACGGGCCGACGGTGAACTACACGCTGCTCAGGGCGCTGTACCCGGCCGGCGCGACACAGAAGAACGCCGGGCAGGTGTTCTTCGACAACCCCGACCGCCGGGCCCCCTACACCAACCAGGTGTCGCTGGGCATCCAGCGGGCGTTCTCGCAGCACTTCTCGGTCAGCGCCGACGTCATCAACTCGGCGAGCCGCTCCATCCTCGCGCGGCGCGACCTGAACCCCGGACTGCGCGTCGACACGAGCCGCACGGGCCGCGTCGTCAGGATCGACCCAGGCTACGTGACGAACGTCTACCGGTTCGAGAACCTCGGATCGCAGGACTACCGTTCGCTGCAAGTGCAGATCGAGAAGCGCTTCAGCGGATTCTACGGCGCCCGCGTGTCGTACACGCTGTCGAAGGCGACCGGCAACGTCGCCTCGAACCGCATCCCCGTGATCAACACGCAGTTGCTCGGCGACCTGCGGCTCGACCTCAACGAGGGCGCACTCGATGTCGATCGGCGGCACAACCTGGTGGTGAGCGGCACGCTGGCCATTCCGCACACCGGCGGGCTGCGGTTCAGCGCCGTGGCACGCTACCTCAGTGGCTCGCCGTTCACGATCCACGACACGACGACCGATCCGGATCGCAACGGCATCCTGCTCGACCCCATCGCGTCAGGGGAATACACCGGCAACGGCAGCGACGCCATCACGGTCGACAACGACGAAGGACCAAACGGTGCCTACGGCCCGAGCTTCTTCCAGCTCGACGGCCGCATGAGCTACCGCATCGGCCTGAAGGGCCGGCGATCGGTCGAGATCTTCGGCGAGGTGCTGAACCTCACCAACCGCAGCAACTTCGCGAACCCGGGCGGCGATCGGCGCGCCGCCGACTTCCTCATCCCGACGGCGCTGCAGGGCGGAGGTCCGGTGCGCACGGCGCAGCTTGGCGCGCGCCTGGCGTTCTGAACGCCACCGCCCGCCGTTCGCGATCGGCAGGGGACGGTCACGTGTGACAGGACATCGGGCGCGTCGGTGCGTGGCCGACTGACAGAGACGAGGCTGACATGATGCGAGCACGCGGTGTCGCCGGGTTGACGATCCTCGTCGGCCTGGCGGGGATGACCCTCTCGGCGCAGCGGCCGCCAGGGCCGCCTGCCGTCCCCCTTCCGGAATACGCGTCCGAAGAGTACCTGCTGCTTGGCGATGCGACACGCGGCGCGGGCGAGCCGATGATTGCCGTCGACCCGACGAATCCGAAGAACATCATCGCCGTCGCCATGGGCAGCGTGCAGCAGCTCCACGGGAAGCCCGCGACCGCGGGCAGCACCAACCTGTACCACCTGGTGTCGCGCTCGACGATCAACTGGCTCGCGGTCACCAACGACGGCGGTGTCACGTGGACGGTGCGCGAGCAGCCGATCCTCTCTGGAAAATTCGAGCGCTGCCCGGATGCGTTCGCCGACGTGACCAAAGATGGCGTGTTCATCGCGGGCTGCGAACCTCGCGAGACGACGAGTGACCCCGACTTCTTCGGGATGTCGGCCTTCCAGCTCTCGCACGACAAGGGCAAGACCTGGGGCCCCGTCGTCGAGATGGTGAGCGACTACGGGCTGGAGCGGTTTGCGCCGCACCTGAAGCCGATCTCTGGCGCCTTCCCGGCCGGCGACCCGAAGCGTGCCGCTACGCACTCGCCGTGGGATCGGCCCTTCACGCACATCGACGACTCGACCGGGGTCATCTACGGCGTCGCGCAGGGAGGCTCGACGACGAGCGATGCACCGGCGGGCTCGCGGCGCCCCCAGGCATACGTGACGGCGTCGACGAACGGCGGGAGGAGCTTCGGCACGGTGTACTCGTGGGACTCGCCCGACTATCCGCAGCAGAGCCGCGGCATCGGCGCGACCGCCGGACACGGCGCGTTCGCTGGCGTCTACGTCGCGCGCAGCGCACCCGCGAGCGCGGGGGCTACGTGCCCGTGCGCCGTGCTCGGCATCAGCCGCGACCATGGCTCGTCGTTCGAGTATCGCGTGCTCGCGAACATCACGGTGCGGCCCGCGCCGCAGGGCCAGCCGCCCGGCCCCGGCGGCGGTGGAAACGGCGGGCTCACCGACGTCGCCATCGACCCGACGATGGCCGGACGCATCGCGCTGCTGAAGTACGAGAACGCCCGGTACTGGGTGTCGGTCAGCACCGACTGGGGCCGCACGTGGTCGGCGTTCGCCGCAGCCGGCGCCTCACCGGATGCCGTCAGCCTGACGAAACCCGCCTTCGAGTACTCGCGTGACGGCGTGCTGGGGTTGATCTGGCGTGCGGTCTACGCCGACCGGACGTACGACGCGTGGGCCTCGATCTCGCGCGACGGCGGCGCGAGCTTCAGCACCTCGCTGAAGGTGAGCCACGGCCGGTCGCCGGCCTACGACAAGTACCGGAACGCCGGCCTGTTCGGCGACGACATCCAGGACATCGCCATGGACCGGGAGTACCTGCACCTGGTGTGGGGCGACTCGCGGTCTGGCTTCCAGGGCGTCTGGTACGGGCGCGTCGCACTCGCCGCCTTTGCTGCGGCTCCAGACGCACCCGGCGCACAGTAGTCGATTGGCGACGCGGCAGGGTTCGCGCGAAGACGAGGGGAGCGCCCGATGCGCTCCCCTCGTTGCATGTGGCGAGCTACGGGCGATCGTAGTCGACGAACAACTCGAACTTGTCGCGGCGGCCGAACACGGTGAATCCATCGATGACGACGGTCCACTGGCCGGGCACGGGATTGGCGATGACGGCCGATTCCGGGCTGTTGAGCGTCGCGCCAGCGAACTCAGGCGCGCCGTTGGGATCCACCAGGATCATGTCGATGTCGTTGGTCGGATACGCGCCCCAGTCCTTGTCCCACGCGAGGCGGAACGAGGCCTCGGTGGCTCCGGCCGGCACGTTGAACGTGTAGACCTTCTGCTCGCCCTGGCTGATGTCACCCTTCACGTCGTGGCGCGGCGTCCGGCCATGGACCTTCTCGATCGACACGTCCGTCGACACGGTGCCGACGTTGGTCCAGTCGCCGATCACGGTGACGCGCATGATGCCCGTCTCGAGACGATCGAACACGTACTCGGTGTCGGTCTTGACGAAGGCCGCACCCGGTACGCCCGGCGCCACCTCGGTGAGGTAATCGGCGGTCGACGTCTTGGCCGACTGCACCGCCACCTGCAGGTCGTCGCCGAAGAGCACGTTCTGCTGGTCAACCGGCAGCGACGGCGCGATGTTGCGCACCTTGACGACGAGCTGGCGCGTGTGCCGATCGATCTCGACGAAGAACTCGCGCCGCTCGGCGGGTCGCAGGTTGCGCAGCCGCGTCGCGAAACGCGAGTGGCTGATCACGTGCACATCGGCGCCGTGCTCGAGGTTCTCTTCGACCGAACGCCGGCCTGGCCCGCGATCGGCCGGCAGCCGGGGGATGCGGCCGTCGAGCAGCGCGCGCGCGCCGCCGGCATTGACGTAGCCGTAGCCCTGGTCGTTGCTGCGTGCCGTCGGCACGAGGGTCGGATCGGCCGACGCCAGGATGGCGCGGCGGATCTCGCTCGGCGTGGCCGTCGGCTTGTAGCTGTAGAGCGCCGCCGCGATGCCCGACACGACCGGCGCCGCAAACGACGTCCCCGACACCCACGAGAGACCGCCGTTCGCGCCCTGCGCGAGGGTCCACGTGCCATTGGCCACCACGTCGGGATCGATGCGGCCGTCGGCGGTCGGACCGCGCGAGCTGAAGTCGGGAATCTGCTGGTGGTCATCGGGCCGGTAGAGCCGGCCAGGTGCGACGCCGAAGAAGCGCTGCGCGACGATGCGCTCGTGGATGGGATCCGACGTGGCACCAACGGTGATGATGTTGCGCGCCGTGCCGGGGCTCCCGCCCGTGATGCCGCTCGGCCCCTCGTTGCCGGCCGACACGACGAGGGTGATGCCCTCGGCGGCCATCGACGTGGCGAGTTCGTCTTCGAGGTCGCCGCCCGCGAACAGGGTCGGCCCCCCGAGGCTCATGTTGACGACGCGCAACTCGGGCATGGTGGTCTTGCGCAGCTCGATCGCACGATCCATCGCCTGCAGGATGCGGCTCTCGGGCGCGCCGCCGCCAGCCGCCGGGAAGACCTTGAGCGCATAGAACTGGACCGCGGGCGCCTGCCCGACGATCGGGAGCAGGTCGAACGCAGGGTTCGGGCCGTAGGGCTGCGAGCAGAGGGGCTGCAGGCAGTTGTCGCGAATGGCCACGGCGGTCGCGCCCGTGGCGCTGGTCAGGAAGGCGCCGCTGCCGCCGATCGTCGTCGCGACCCAGGTGCCATGCGAGTCGTTGGTGGCCGCGGTCGCGCCCGGTTCGCTTGCGCCCGGGACGAAGTTCTCGCCGCCGATGACGCGGCTCCCGACCGTCGATGCGGTCGCTGATACCCCGGAGTCGATGATGGCCACCACGACGCCCGCGCCGCGGAAGCCCTCGTTGTACAGGTCGGCCGCGTTGGTCAGCAGCAGCGACAGCGGGAAGTAGTTGTTGGGGGTTGCGACCGAGTCGCCCGCCAGCGTGAACTCACCGGCGCCGGCGTGTTGCACGCGCGTCGGCCGCGGGGCGGGCACGAACTTGTCGGTGACGACGTAGTCGACGCCGACCGAGGTCCCGAGCGCATCGGTCTTGCCATCCGGGATGGTGACCACGAGCCCGTCACCATGCTTGAACTCGTACGCCACGGTGCCACCGAGCTGCCTGACGCGCTCACGCACGGCGTCGTACGGTTTCCTGGTCTTCACGATCACGCGTTGGTCGGCCGTCGCGGGAGCGACGGTGAGGGCCCAGGCGCTGGCCACGGCCAGGAGCACTGGTAGAAAACGACGACTGCGCATAGGGGCCTCCCCTGAAGTCAGTTGGCGGGCTGGCCGCAGGTTATACCCCCCCTGCGCGATTTCTCAAAGTCCCGCCCAGGTGGTCACATCTTTCTTCATCGCATTCTGCACGCTCTGACCCCATGCCAGCCTGGGCCTGGTGGTCCGGAGGACTCAGAATGTGCCGCGAACGCCGGCCAGGAACTCGTTGAGGGCGATGACCACGTCTTCGGGAATCTCGTGCCGGCCATCGAAGGGGTGCCAGGTGACGCGCCCGCCGGCCGCAGCGATCTCGCGCTGCATGCGCTCGGACGCGGCAAATGGCAGCACCGGATCCCGGCGGCCGTGGGCCACGAATGTCGGAAGGCCGCGCCGCGTGCCGTAGCCCGGCCGCCACGTCGCTTCATCGACCGGTGTGCCAGACAGGAGGATCAGGCCCGCCAGCGGCGTGCTGGTGCGGTAGGCGACCTCGCTCGCCACCATGGCGCCCTGCGAGAAGCCCCCGAGAATGACGGGACCGCCGGGACGCTGCGCGAGGCGCCCGAGCAGGGCGACGACGGCCTCGGTCGCGCGCTGCAACCCCGCAGGGCGCGTGCGCGAGAGGTCGGGCATCGTCGCGCCGAGCGGGATGCGCGCCTGGAGGTCGAGCGCCCACCAGGCGCGGCCGCCGGATGGACCGGCCAGCGGCGCGTAGAGATCCGGACCCTGGGGAAACACCAGGCGCCCCGGCTGGGGCCACGCGATCGTCGAGGCAAACGGCACCCAGTCTTCGGCCGACGATCCGTAGCCGTGCAGCAGCACCAGCGTCGGTGGGCCGTCGCCACCAGCCGTGAGGGTCACCAGCGCGGGCACGCGCGAGCACGACGCCTGCACGAGGACGAACGCCGCGACGACCGCGGCGCACATGAAGAGAAGCGACGCGTGAGGGGCACGACGGGAAGGAGGCACGTCGTCGGAGCATAGCACCCGGCTCCAGGCCCAGCTGGCGCGTGGACACTACGGAACGACTCGGCCGCTCGTCCCTGCCCGGCCCACGCCGCATGACACCGCCGATTGACCGTCACCGGAAGCTTGGCCTAGAGTGCACGACTTGTGGCTCAGCTGGCCGCACCGCAACCGCCCCCGACAGGAGTGTCGATCGTGAAGCACGTCGCCCGCGTTGTCTCGTACCTCTGCCTGGCGGCGTGGCTGTCGCCTGCATCCGCGTCGCACGCCGAAGGGCAGCGAACTCGCACGGGGCCGAGCTTCGATTGCGCGAAGGCCTCGACCGCCACCGAGAAGGCCATCTGCGGCGCTGACGATCTCTCGCAACTCGACAAGGCGCTCGGGCAGCAGTACGGAAAGGCACGTTCGCTGGCGAGCATCGCGAAGCGCCGGATGCTCGTCGACGAGCAGCGGGGCTGGCTCGAGCGCCGGAACGCGTGCGGCGGCACCGCGACGTGCCTGCGGCCACTGATGCAGAAGCGCCTCGACACCCTCGTGGCGTTCATCAACGAGTTCGAGCACCCGCGCGAAGAACGCGTGGGCCCGTTCCTCATCCGCTACGAGCGCGCTCCGCGCTGGGACGTCATCGCCCCCGTGATCGTCAACAGTCCGCCCGGGGCCTCACCGAAGCTGCGCGACGCATTCGCGGCGTTGATGCGCGAGGGTTGCGATGGCCAGGAGTCAGACGCGACGATGTATCACTCGTCTGACAGCTCGGTCGTGTTCGCCGACGATCGGTTCATCACGGTGCACACCGAGAGCGACTACTTCTGCGGCGGGGCTTACCCCACCACCAGCACCGACGTCGTCACCTATCTCGTCACGTCGGGCGCACGGCTCGAGCGCAAGGGCGCAGTGACCGACGTGCTCAACGCCGAGGCGATCCTCGAGATCGTCAAGGCCACTGACCCGAAAGCCGAGGCTCCCGACCCGGACTGCCTCGACGGGCTCGACAACGGCCTCGTCGCGCCGCCCGCCGTGGTGAAGGGCGGCATCAGGCTCGCGGTTACGTTCCCGCACGTGCTGCGCATGTGCGACGTCGACGTCGTCGTGCCCGCGTCGAGGCTGAAGCCGTTCCTGGTCGAATCGGGCCCGCTGTTTTCGCTGGCGAAGTAGGCGCGAGGCGCAGCCGACGCACGTCGCCGCACGCCGCTCACTGGTGCCGCAAGGCCCGCAGCGGATCGGTGCGCGAGGCGCGCCATGCGGGAATCAGCGTCGCCATGATCACCGTGATCAGCACCACCGCGAGCGCCCGCGCAAACGACGGGACGTCGGTGGGGCTCACGCCGAACAGCGCACTGCCCAGCAGTTGCGCGAGGCCGAGCGCCGCCGCCGCGCCCAGTGCGGCGCCTGCTACTCCCAGGCGCAGCCCCCCGCCGAGAAACGCGCGCACCACCGACAGCGCCGACGCGCCGAGCGCCATCCGGATGCCGATTTCGCGCGTGCGCTGCTTCACGTTGTACGACACGAGCCCATACGTTCCCATCGCCGCCAGCAGCATCCCTGCCGCGCCGAACACGAGCAGCATCGTCGCCGCGAGGTCGAAGAAGATGAAGGCGCCGCGGGTCGCCTGGGCGAGCGATCGTGCCGAGAGCACGGGCACGTCGGCATCGACCGACGCGATGTTCGCACGTGCCTGGTCGACCAGCGACTCGACGGCGCCGGATCCCTTCGTCTGCAGGACCATCCGCGGCCGGTAGGCCTGGAAGAACGGCACGTAGAGGTAGGGACGCGGGGCCTCGTTGATCCGCGAGTACTTCACGTCGGCGGCGACGCCGACCACCGTCCGCCACTCGTCGTCGCCCAGCCTGACGCGCTTGCCGAGCGCGTTGTCGGCCCCGCCCCAGAATCGCCCTGCGAGCGTCGCATTCACCACGGCCACCTGCGCCGCGCCCTCATCGTCGCGATCATCGAACCCGCGACCAGCGACCAGGGCGATGCGCAACGTCGTGAAGTAGTCGGGCCCCACGGTGTTCCACAACAGTGCGAGGTCCTCGCCCTTTCGCGGTTCGTAGCCCTGGATCTCGACGCGCCGGGCTCCGGAGTCGAGCAGGCCCAGCGGCGTCTCGGCGGCGAGGGTCGCCACCTCGACCCCGCGGTCGGCGCGCGCGGCGTCGAGCAGCTTGCGGTAGAACACGCGTCCACGCGCCTCGTCGTAGCCGGCCTGCCTGACATCGGTCTCGACCGCCGTGACCTGGCGCATGTCGAAGCCGGGATCCGCACGGCGAGCGGCGTCGACGCTCCGCGAGGCGAGCCCGGCCCCCACCAGGAGCAGGAGCGAGACCGCCACCTGCGCCACGACGAGGCTCGACCGCAGGCGCCCGCGCGCGGCACCGCGCGTCGAGGCGTCTTCGTTGATCACCGACACGAGGTCGATCCGCGAGTTCTGCAGCGCCGGCACGAAACCGAAGACCAGCGCGCTGCCGCACGCGACGAGCACGGCAAAGGCGATGACCACCCCATCGACGGCGGTATTGAAGAACACGTGCTGCGGTGCGGCCAGCTGGTCGGCGTAGGCGATCAGGAGGGGGATGCCGCGAAGGGCCAGCGTGATGCCGAACACGGTACCCGGCACGGCCAGCACGAGGTTCTCGAGCACCAGCAGGCGCACGATCCGCGCGCGCGTCGCGCCAATCGCGAGGCGCACGGCCAGCTCGCCGCGCCGCGCCACGCCCCGCACGAGCACGAGGCCCGCGATGTTGGCGCACGCGACCAGGAGCACGAACACGCCCATGATCGTCAGCACGCCGAGCGTCGGCAGGATGAACGTCTGCGCGCCGGTGGGCGACCGCCAGAAGGGCGCGAGGCGCAGGCGTTGTGCGGCGTCAGTGATGGGACGGTCGGCCGACAGCGTCGCCCACGCGGCATCGATCCGCGCGGCGGCGGCCTCGCGCGTCACGCCTGGCGCGAGGAAGCCCTGCGGAAACACGACGCCCGTCCCCCGCTCCGCGAGCATGGTGGGCTGGCCCGTCACCAGGATCTGGGGCGCCATCATGACGGGCACGAACAGGTCGACGTCGTAGCTGACGATGGTGCCGTGGAACGTGGCATCGGCCACGCCCACAATCGTCAGCGGGTAGTTGTTGATCTCGATCGTCGTACCGATGACGTCCGGATTGGCGCCGAGATCGCGGCGCCAGTAGGCGTCGCTGATGACCGCGACGGGATGCGCACCCGGGGCGACCTCGTCTGAGGGTTGCAGCGTGCGCCCGAGCTGGGGCCGCACGCCGAGCGCGCTGAAGTAGTTGCCGGTGACGAGTTCGGCCCAGGCCTGCCGTGCGCTGCGCCCCTCGCCCAATGTGACCGTCGCGAGGCCCGACCCGAAGAGGTCGGCGAAGGCGTCGGTGTGGTCGCGCAGGTGCGTGTAGTCGGGATACGACACGCGCAGCTCGCGGCCGCTGCTGGTCTCGCCGTGCACGACCACCAGGCGATCTGAGCGATCGACGCCCGCGAGCGGCGTGAACGCGATGCCCTTGAGCATGGTGAACACCGCGGCGTTGGCGCCAATGCCGAGCGTGAGCACGCCGACGACCGCGAGCGCGAAACCGGGCTGCGCGGTCAGCGATCGCACCGCGTAGCGGACGTCGTCGGCGAGGTCGTGCAGCCGCTCGAGCCATCGTGGCGTCCAGGTGCGCCTGGCGTCATCCTTGACGCGCGCGACATCGCCGAGGTCGTGCAGGGCCTCGCGGCGTGCCGTGGCGGGATCGTCACCGCGTGCGATGCGCTCGTCGACGTCCAGGCGCAGGTGCGACTGGATTTCGTCCTGCAGGTCGACATCATCGAGGCGGCGGCGCCTCAGCCACGACAGCATGCCCATCGATCACTCCTTGCTGGCTGGCGCCGCGCCCGGCGACATCACGCGGGCGATGGCGTCGACGAGTTGGGTCCACCGCGACGTTTCGCGGGCGAGCTGCCGCTTCCCTTCGGCCGTGATGCTGTAGAACTTGGCGCGCTGGTTGGCCTCGGTCTGTCCCCATTTCGCGGTGACCCATCCCTTTTTCGCGAGGCGCTGGAGGGCGGGATAGAGCGAGCCCGCCTCGACCTGCAGCACCTCGGACGACTGCGCGCGGAGGGTCTGCGCGATGGCGTAGCCGTGGTGTGGTCCCCACTGGAGCGTGCGGAGGATCAGCATGTCGAGGGTACCGTGCAGGAGTTCGGTGCGGGCGTCGGCGCGCGAGGACTGGAGCGTCATGGGTATAGGCAGTCTATAGCCTTGGACGTAGACAGTCTATAGCCCGTTCCGTGCCCCCCGGGGCCTGACGGCCCGAGCCAGGCCTCGCGCCTCACAGACCGCAGCGGCATCCGCCGCGCATGGCCGCGCGATCTGCACACACCCGCCGCCACTGGCCCTGGCATACAATCGCGGCGCCCATGGCCCTCGACCTCGCGCGCACCTGTCTCCTGTCGCTGACCGTGCTCATTGCGGCCGCCTGCGCGGCGCGCGCACCGCTGCCTGCCGCCTGTGCCGACGCGGCCGCCGGGCGTCGCACGATCTCGGTCGTCGCGCACCGTGGGTGGCTGGCGCCGACGCACGTCGAGAATTCGCTGCGCGAGATGAAGGCCGCCGTGCGTGCCGGCGTCGGTGTGCTCGAGATCGACCTGCGGGCATCGCGTGACGGCACGCTCTTCCTGCTGCACGACGCGACGCTCGACCGGACGACGACGGGAGCGGGTCGTATCGATGCGTCCACGGACGCACAACTGGCGGGCGTGACGTTGAAGGGCCTCGACGGTCGCTCGACCGGCGAGCCGCTTCCCCGCTTCGACGACGTGCTGGCGTGGGTCGAACTCGAGCCGGGCGTGCAGCTGATGCTCGACATCAAGGGCGTCGACCTGCAGGCACTCGTGCAGACGCTCGTCAGGCGCGGCCTCGACAGCCGCAGCATCATCCTCACGTTCGACGACGCCACGACGACAGCGCTGCTCGGCCCGGCGCACCAGGCCATCGTGTCGGTGCTGGTCAAGACACCGGGCGACATCGCGAGATACGCCGCGCTGGCGCGCGGGCATCGAATGGCGCTGTACGTGGCGCAGAACGCGGAGGTCAGCCTCTACGACGCCGCGAACGCCACCGGCCTGCCGATCGTGTCGGATGCGATCATGGCCAGTCCGGCGGGCACGCTCGACGATCGCGCGGCGCGCGACGGTGCGCAGGTGTATCGCGAGCACCTGGCGACACGGCCGGTGCGGTACTTCGTGTCGAACCACCCGGTGGAGGCACGCGCGGCCGTCTGCGCGTTCTGAGGTCACGCCGGCGCTCGCCACACGTCAGCGCGGCCCCGGTACGTCACCGAAGGGCCGACGAGGGGGGCGGCCACGTCCCACGCAGCCGAGTGCCCGTGTGATGAATGTCCGGGCGCCGCGAATCACCGTGTGTGCGACATGCGCCCGGAAGTGAGACCCTGAGCGAAATGGCGACCGCCACCTCGACGCGTGACGCCTTCGTGGCGCTGGTCGAGGCTCACCACGGCATCGTCCTCAAGGTCACGCGCGCGTATTGCTGGTCGGCCGCCGACCGCGACGACCTCGTCCAGGACGTCCTGGCGCAGGCGTGGCGCGCCTATCCCTCGTACGACGCCGCCCGGCCGTTCGGCACCTGGCTGTATCGGGTCGCCCTCAACGTCGCGATCTCGTGGGTGCGGACGCACGCCCCGCGGCAGCGGGTGACGGTGCCGCTCGACCCCGACGTCCACGACGCGGAGTCGGCGCCCCTCGATCCTGTCGCGGCAGAACGCGTCCGCGCCCTCACCGCCGCGATCCGGCATCTCGACCCGCTCGATCGCGCGCTGGTCCTGCTCTATCTCGATGACACCAGCCATCGCGACATCGCCGCCGTGCTCGGCCTGACCGAGACCAACGTCGCCACCAAGATCCATCGCCTCAAGCAGCGGCTTCGCCAGCGCCTGGAGTCCTTCGCATGACCGACGTGTCGCTCGACCTCGACGAGTTCAAGCAGGCGTGGCAACGCCTCGACCGCCGGCTCGCCGCGCAGCAGGCGCTGGCGTTCCAGGCGTTCCGCGACGGGCGCGTGCGCTCGCTGCGCAGGCGGCTCTGGCCGCTCTACGGCGGACAGATCGTGCAGATGCTGCTCGCGCTGGCGTTCATCGTCACTGGCGTGTTCGGATGGTCGCGGCACGGCAACCTGCCGCACCTCGTCGTGGCCGGCGTTATCATGCACGCCTACGGCATCGCCCTCGGGATCGCCGCCGGCCGCACGATCGCCCTCATGCACCGCGTCGACTACGCGGCGCCGGTCGTCTCGATCCAGCGGCAGCTTGCCGACCTGCGCGCGTGGCACGTGCGCACAGGTCGCTGGCTCGGCCAGGCGTGGTGGCTCCTGTGGATGCCGTGCCTCATGGTGGCGGCGGCCGCGGTCGGCGCAGACCTCTGGCGCCGCGCGCCCGGCGTGTTCGGGTTCGGGGCGGCGATCGGCGTCATCGGGTTGCTGCTGACCGAGGGCGCGGCGCGCCTGTCTCGCCAGCCAGGCTGGACGTGGCTGGCGGCGCTCAACGACGACGCGATGGCGGGCGCGAGCCTGCGCCGGGCGCAGGCGGTGCTCGACGAGATCCGGCGATTCGAGCACGACGACACGACGCCGCCCGACCGGGCAGACGAGTGCCAGCGGTAATCGCACAGAGAGGAAGGAAGCGGGATGGCCAGGCTCGTCTTCGGCATGAATCAGTCACTCGACGGCTACGTCGATCACACGGCGTTCGGGCCGGACCCTGTGCTCTTTCGCCACTTCATCGAGGAGGCCCAGGGGCAGGCGGGCAGTGTCTACGGCCGCCAGATGTACGAAATCATGCGCTACTGGGATGACGACAGGCCTGAATGGGATGCTGAGGAACAGGCCTTCGCGGCGGCGTGGCGGAAACAGACGAAATGGGTCGCCTCTCGCTCGCCGACGTCGGTCGGTCCGAACGCCATGCTCCTTGGGGACGATCTCGAGGCCGCGATCCGCGCGTTGAAGGCCGAGCGCGACGGCGAGATCGAGGTGGCCGGCCCTCAGTTGGCGCGCAGCCTGACCGACCTTGGCCTGATCGATGAGTACCGAATCTACCTGCACCCCGTCGTGCTCGGTCGCGGCACCCCGTACTTCGCCGGGCCGCGGCCGCCCCTCCGCCTCGTCGCTCACGATCGGATTGGCGAGGATGTGATCAGGCTGGTCTACGTTCCTGCGTAGAAGGGATCGCCTCGGCCTTCAGCAACCTCAGGCGTTGCCCTGCAGGAATCGCTCGGTGCACGCGGGGCAGAGGCCGTGACTGAACAGCACGTCGGTCTGGCTCGAGATGAACTCTTCAAGTATGTGCCACCGCCCATCGGCGTCATGGATCTTCTTGCAGTACATGCAGATGGGCAGGTGGCCGGTGAGTGTCTTCCGTGAGCGGAGCTGCTCGAGCAGGGTCTGGTTGGTGCGGAGTTCCTGCCGGATGGCCTCCTCGACACGCTTGCGCTCGGTGATGTCCTGGCTGACGCCCACGAGTGCCACGGGGCGACCCGCTTCGTCGCGGACCAGGGTCCGCGAGTCGCTGAACCAGCGATACTCGCCGCTCTTGACGCGCCAGCGGTATTCGACGGCCAGCTCGAGGTCCTCGCCGGCGGCGACCCGCCGCTGCTGTTCCATCGAGATGTCCCGATCCTCCGGGTGCACGCGATCGTACGCGTCCGAGGCCGGGAGGTTCTCCATCTCCTCCTGGGTGAACCCCGTCAGCGCGACCTGGCGCTGGTTCATCAGGACGTACTTGCCGGTGCGCAGGTCGAGCAGGTTGATGGCGTCGCTCGCGTTCTCGACGACGAAGCGGAACTTGGCTTCGCTTTCCATGAGCGCCTGCTCCACCGCCTTGCGACCGGTGACGTCGATGGCGACCACGAAGATCCCCTCGGGCACGGGGTACACGCGCTGTTCGTACCACCCCACCCGGCCATCGGCGTACGTGTACGCGTTCTCGAACTGCTGGGGCACACCGCCTGACATGCAGCGGGCGTAGGACGCGTACGCCGCGGTCGCCTCGACCCCGGGAAACACCTCGGGCATCCTGCGCCCGACCATCGACGCTCGCGGCAACGCGCAGTACCCGGCCATCGTGTCGTTGACGAACAGGTAGGTCCAGTCGCGTCCGACGAGCATGCAGCCTTCGATCAGCGACTCCAGCGCCTCGCGCAGCCGGCGCTCGGCCTCCGCAGTCAGCGCCTCGGCCGCCTTTCTCGCGGTGATGTTCTTGAGCGTCGAGATCACCAGTCGCGGGGCGCCAGCGTGATCCCGGACCACGCCGACCGACGTGAGCGACCAGACCGGTGTGCCATCGCGGTGCACGTAGCGCTTCTCGAATTCGGCCTCATCACGCTGCCCCTCGAATAGTTCGCGCAGCGGGGCTTCATGGATCGCGAGGTCGTCCGGGTGCGTGAACTCGAGAAGGAACCGGCCCCGGATCTCGTCCGACGAGTAGCCGAGCATCCGTTGCAGCGCCTCGTTGATACGCAGCAGGCGGCCGTCGGGGCCGGCGACGGCGACGCCGACGACCGACGAGTCGAAGATCGCCGCGAACTCGTCGCGTTGTTCCTGCGCACGCTGCTCGGCCTGTCGAACGCCGCCGAGATCACGCGCGATCCCCAGCCAGCCCGTGAGCCGTCCGGCGGCGTCGCGAAGGCCCGTCGCCGACACCTGTATCTCGATCCACGCCCCGTCCTTGCGCTTCACCCGGGCGTCGGCACGCACATCGTGCTCGTCACGGAGCAATTCGGCTGGAGTGGCGCCCCGCCGCTCATGAGTTGGGTGGGAACGAGGGCAGGCCAGCGTTGGCCGAGCGCTTCGGCGCGCGTCCAGCCATACAGTTCCTCGGCGCCGCCCGCGTACTCGGTGATGTTGAGGTTGGTATCCGTGACCACGACGGCGTCGGGCCGTTGCGAGAACAGCGCGGCGAGCAACCCGTGCGGATCGCGCTGCGAGGCGCCCTCGGGAGGCGAGGAAAGGACGGGCACGTGGGACCCCCAGTGCTCCTGTCGACCGGCGAGACAGGCAGCACAACGATACACCGTCCCTGTTGGTTGATCCGGGAGGCCGTAGGAACCTTGACAATCGAATCGCATGCACGCATGCTCGTCGCATGTCCAGAATGGTCCAAATCAGGAACGTGCCGGACGCGCTGCACCGCAAGTTGAAGGTCCGAGCAGCTGACTCCGGACGGACGCTCTCCGACTACCTCCTGGCCGAGCTCGAACGCCTGGCCGCGAGGCCCACACGCGAAGAGATGCTGGCCAGAATCCACAGTCGAAAGCGCGTGACGCTGCAGACGCCAGCCGCCACGGTCATTCGTGAGGAGCGCGAGTCCGCGTGATCGTGGTCGACGCTTCGGCGCTGCTGGAACTGCTCCTGCAGACCCCGCTCGGTACCCGGGTCGAGGCGCGTCTGCTTCGAGACGATGAGGAGTTCCATGCGCCACATCTGATCGACGTCGAAGTGACGCAGGCCCTTCGACGACTCGTTCGAGCGGGCGAAGTGTCAGCGCACCGTGCGGCCGAGGCAATCGAGGATCTCGTCGACCTCGACCTCCATCGTCACGCCCATCTCGATTTTCTGACTCGAGCGTGGAAGCTGCGCGAGAACGTGACGGCGTACGACGCCATGTACGTTGCTCTGGCGGAGGCGCTTGGTGCGACGGTAATCACATGCGACACGCCGCTCGCGAAAGCGCCGGGTCACCGTGCGCGCATCGAAGTGATTGCGTGACGGCTACGCCCTTCTGCCGCGCAGCGCGGCGAGGAGTATCGGTCGGTCAAGAGCCTGCAAGGGTTCGGCGGGCGCGGCGTGCTCGAGATCGTCGTCCGGCATAGCCCGTGGGTTCTCGGCGGAACGCCTGATGGCGTTCCTGGCGGCCCTGGGCCACGACGTCGAAGTGAGGGTCGCGCGAACACGCAACGCGCACGGGCGAGTCTCGTTTGTCGTCGCCGTGTAGGGCATGAGGCGTCCAACTGCGGACGAGGCCTGGCCTCGAGTGCGGGGGCACACCATGGTGTGCCCCTACGCCGGAGGCACGGACACCGTTGGCCGACGTCCTGACCGACATTCCCCGTGAGGTGTGGAGTTTGGCTCCTCGGGCTGGATTCGCACTTCGCGCCGAACGGCGCGATGAGCCGCAATTCAGGCCGGGGAGACGAAACGACCAACGGGAGTTTGGCTCCTCGGGCTGGATTCGAACCAGCAACCCTCCGGTTAACAGCCGCCTCGGACGGATCCGCCTGGGACCGTCCGAGGCAACTGGGGCCGTATTCATTGGGGATTTCGCCATGGAAGGCAACTGGAGGCAACCCTTAGCGGCGCACGTTTGTCCCCAATTTGTCCCCGGATGTCGAGTGCCACACCACTCGGAAGATGTCCACCGAACCGGATCTATGCCCAGATCACGCCCACCCGACCTCTTCGACTAGTGACGACTCCGCGGAGTTATCGGTGGACCAGTTGACGCCTCGCTGGTCGGCATAAGCAAGCCGCCTATTCTCGGCTCGCGCGTCCATCCTCTCGCACCACCCTGAACCCGTAGCAGCTGTAGCTCTGGTTGGCATCGCCGGGTCGACGAGCAGACACCACACCAGTC
>JAEUQQ010000724.1 GCA_016789685.1 Acidobacteriota bacterium
TGCTCGACATGCCAGGAGACGAGTTGCCCGGCGACTCGCACATGCCACGGGTGCAGGGGCCGGCGTTCGGCGCGTCTGAACGATTCGCCGTGTCACCAGGCCGCGAGGCCCAGGGCTACCTGCACATGCCGACGGGCCAGAGCGGCCACTTCCTGTCGCCGCACTACCGCGATGCGCACGCGGCGTGGGTCACCGGCGAGTCGACGCCGTTCCTGCCGGGCCCGGCGGTGCATACGTTGACGTTGCGGCCGGCGACACAGTGAGCCGCCCGAACGCCGCGGGTGAGAAGTCGTCAACGATGACCGTGCCCGAGTGGGTGCCGATCCTGACCGCGTCGATGACGAGCAACTCGGCCGACCGCATCCAGGTGCGCCATGCCGGATCGTCCCGTGTCGTCCATGGGGCCGGCACGACGAACTCGAGGCGTTCGAACGTCGACGAGGCCGGTGTCGGCGCCAACGCGGCAGCGAAGTAGCCTCTCGTGCCGCCGAGGCGGCCGACGAGGGCTTCGCGTGTTTCGCGGTGTCTCACCAGGTAGTGACGCGCCGGCCGGTTGCCGCCGTCGCGCGAGAACAGGCCCACACGCCGGATGCCGACCACCAGCCGTCCGCGTTCGGTGCCCACCGACTCGATCCTCAGCGTCTCGACCGGGCCGGCGACGCGGGTGCCAGTCTCGACCGGGAGCACGCCGGTGACCCGGTAGTCGAAGGCGTCGAAGGTGATCTGGCTCACCAGGCGGCCCGGCGACGAACGGTGATGCTGCAGGTACCACGTCGGTACGTTCAGGAACGTCACGTCGAAGTGCAGCGCGCGTGGTGCGTCGGGCATCACGATCCGATCGACGGCTGCCGCGGCGGCCAGGTGGCGGTACGGCGGGTCGTTCGCGTCGGCGGTGTCGTTCGTCCGCGGAGCAAAGCTGCGGTAGTCCTGGGTCGACTCGATGGGCTCGCGGATGAGCGGCGTCGTGAAGGTCGATTGCACGCGGCGTGGCCGGAGCAGGACCGTCGCCGGCGCGCCAGTCGACACCACACGCGCCACGAACGGCGTCGAGTCGAGCTGCACCCGCGATGGCTGGAGGCCGGCGAGCCGACTCGACCCATTCGAGAACTCGTGCCCCCGCCCGAGCGAGTGCGAGACCTGCCCAAGTCCCGCGTCACCCTTTGGACCTTCCACCTCGATCCTGAGCGGCACCATCGAGAGCGTCGCGAACGTGACGACGACCGCGAGCCCGAGCGCGACGTCCGCGACGACGGTGCGCAGCCGGTAGAACTGGAAGGCCGCGATGCCGAGCGCGCTGGCGCTGACGGCCAGGATGAACTGCGCGTGCGTCGGCCCTGCCCATGACGACGGCGGGGAGGGCAGGCGGTAGAGGAGTAGCGGCACAGCGACGCCGACCACGAGCATGACACCGAGCATCGCCCCGACGACTGCGGCCACCAGTTGCGTGAGGTTGTGCGTGACGGAGGCCAGCGCGAAGGCGGTGGCGCCGAAGAGCAGTTGCTCCCACAGCACGGCGATGCCAATGCCCGCCGCGGTCATCATCGACGCCCCTGCGAGCAGGGAGGCCGACGCGATCGACAGTGCCGGCACCATCGCCACGACCAGGGTGCAACTGGCCAGCTTGCTTGCCAGCAGGGCCGTCCGCGGGAGCGGGCGCGTCCGCCAGAACGCCGTGGGCGTCACCAGCGAGTCGCGCTGGACGATCAGGGCGACCAGCAGCGCGGTGCCGGCGACGCGAAGGGTCAGCATGCTGATGTCATGGCGTGGCAGACGGTAGTCGAGCGACGGGCCCTGCATGACGAGCGCGGCGCCCACCGCCATCGCGGCCGTCCACACGAGCGCCAGCCACCGGACGGCACGCAGATCGTGCCAGGCGAGGTGTACCGTCAGTCGGGTCATCAGGCCTCCAGATGCACCGTGCGCGATGCGCGCGCCAGCGACACGACGATCGAACGCAGGGATTTCGGATCCACGGCGGCGAGCCGGGCTCCAGGGACGTGGTGTGCGACCTGCGCGGCCAGCCCGGCCTCGTCGTGCGCGCTGTCGACGAACCTCAACGACCGCCCGCAGACCTCGGCGACGAGCCAGGTGGCGGGCCGCGACGCCGGCAGCCGGGCATCGCCGTCGAACACCACTTCGACGTCGCGAAAGCGCGCCAGGAGCACGTTCGTCGGCTCCATGAACTGCAGGCGCCCGCCGTCGATGAAGGCCACGTGGTCCGCGAGGCGCTCGATTTCGTCGACCTCGTGCGACGCGATGAACGTGGTGCGTTCGCCGGACACGTCGAGCATGCCCTGCGAGATCTCCTCGCGCACGAGCGGGTCGAGGCCGGTGAACGGTTCGTCCATGACCAGCAGTTCCGGGCGGAACGCGAGCGACACGAGCAGGGCCGCCTTCATGCGCATTCCGCGCGAGAACCCCCGCAGAGGGCGGTTCCGCGGCAGGTCGAGCAGGCGGCACAGGCCAAGGGCCAGGTCGCGATCCCAGGTGCGATAGAAGGGCGCGCAATATGCGCAGAGGTCGTCGACGGTCATCCACTCGTGCAAATCCTGGCTCTCTGACACGTAGCCGATGCGCGCGAGCAGGTCGGGCCCCAGGCGACGCACGTCGGTGCCGAGCACGCGCGCCGTTCCCGCGTCGGCGTCGAGCAGCCGCATCAGCAGCCGGATGGTCGTGGTCTTGCCCGCGCCGTTCGGACCGACCAATGCGCAGACGCTGCCTGCCGGCACCTGCATCGTCAGGCAGTGCACGGCCTCTGTCGGGCCAAACCGCCGCGACAGTTCCATGGTCTCGATAGCGTGCGACATGGTGCGTCTCCCTCTCAGCGGCCTTTCCCGCCGAGCCGGTCCCAGTGCTCCACGACGGCCTTCACGACCTGGTCGCGGTCGAGCGACAGGTGCCGGGCCTCGACGACCAGGCGCTCGAGCGCTTCGCGCAGCAGCGCGCGGCGTTCGTCGGCGGTGCCCGAGGGGCGCGCCGTGACGAACGTGCCGATGCCGGGGCGCACCTCGAGCATGCTGTCGCCGATCAGCGTGGCCACCACCTTGTGCGCGGTGTTGGGGTTGATGCGTAGTTCGCGGCTCAGGGTGCGGACCGACGGAAACTCGTCACCCGGTTGCAGCCGGCCAGACACGATCGCCTTCTTGACGGCGTAGACGACCTGTTCGTGGACAGGAGCACCCGCACGGAGCACGAGGGTGAAGGGCAGCATCAGCGTGTACTAGTGATACTAGTACACATGGAACACCACGGCGTCAAGCCGACGTTGCGGGCGCCGGCGTGTCACGTGCGCCGCCGCTGCGCCAATCGCGCTGGCGACGCTGCCAGCCGACGTCAGCGGGCGCCGCGCCGGATGGCGTCGGCGAACACCGCGCCCTCGTAGATGCGATGCTGCCCGGCGATCATGTGCGGGACGCCCGCGAGCGAGATGCGGCGTTCGATCAGCGCCACCTGCTCGAACGGCACCGCGATGGCCAGGCCTGGCGGCGCCTGTCGCATCGACAGGAGCCGCTCGAGCGTCACGTTTTCGGCCGTGTCGGGGCGGAACGACTCGCGCAGGTCGCGATCGAGGTAGAAGAGGAACGATCCGACCCGCTCGTTGACGAACCAGATCGTCGGGGGCACGGCCCCCTGCGCGTTGTAGTACCGCGCGACTGCGCGCGCCGAGAACGCCGGTCCGGCCGGCGCCATGACGACGAGCACCGCCAGTGCGGCCACCACGCCGAACGCCGCGACCAGGCGCACGAACCGGTCGCGGGCGGTCGTGCGGGTGCCACGCAGCCAGAATCCGGCGACGCCAAGCCCGCCGACGACGACGAACGTGCCGAACAGCGGCTCAGGCGTCAGGTTGAATCGCTGCATCGCGATGCCCACGAGCAGCGGCAGCAGCAGGGAGAGCAGACCGCCGCCCAGGCTGTCGGCCAGGCGCATTCCGCGGTCGTCGATGTCGTTGGCCTGCCATCGCCGGTTCCACATCGTCCCGACGAGCAGGGCGACGACCGGAAAGAGCGGCAGCACATAGGTGAGCAGCTTCGAGCCCGCGCTGCTGAAGAAGACGAGTCCGACCACGAGCCACGTCCACAGCAGCCGATGGACGCTCACCTCGTCGCGCGAGCCTCCCTGGCGCATGTCGCGCAGCGCCATCCACAGGAAGCCCGTCCACGGGAGCGCGCCGCCCGCGACGATCGGCAGGTAGTACCACCACGCGCGCTGTCCGTGCAGCTGCGTGCTGGTGGTGTAGCCGAGCAGGTGCCGCTCGACGAAGTAGTAGTGCAGGTAGCCGGCGTTGGCGTGTTCCATCGCCAGGTACCACGGCAGCGCCACGAGGGCGGCCACCGCGACGCACACCACACCGGCGGCGAGCAGCGACACCCTGACGCGTCGGTCCCAGACCATCCAGATCGCGAAGGGCAGGCCGACCGCGGCGACGCCCGACAGCGCCTTGGTGAGCACCGCGAGACCGAGTACGACACCGGCGGCCGCGCCCCACGCGATGGCGGCGCCCGTGTTCCCGGCGCGCGCCGCGCGCCACAACGCGAGCATCGTCAGCGTCGTGAAGGGAACCAGCGCGATGTCGTGGACCGACACCGCCGAGACGGCAAAGGGCACGAGCATCGTGGCGTGGATCAGGCCAGACAGCGCGCCCGCGCGACGCCCGCCCAGGGCGGCACCGAGCGACGCGGTCGCCAGCACGCCGGCGATGCCGAATGCGATCCCGGGGAGCCTGACGGCGAACTCGCTCGGCCCGAACACCGAGAGCGATGTCGCCAACGCCCAGAAGTAGAGGATCGGCTTGTCGAGGAACGGCACGCCGAGCAGGTGGGGCGTCACCCAGTCGCCGTGCTCGACCATTTCGCGGGCGATCGCGGCGTGCAGCCCTTCGTCGGGATCGAACAGCGGAATGGGGAGGACGAGCGCCAGGGCATACGCCACCGACAGGCCGAGCGCAAGGCGCCACAGCACCTGCGTCGAGCGGAGGTCGACTGGCGTGGTCACGGGAGGAGCACGATCTTGCCGTGGGCGCCCGGCGCCATCACCGCGTCGTGGGCTCGCGGGGCCTCGCCGAGCGAGAACTGGCGGCCGACCGCTGGCCGCAGCGTGCCGGCCTCGAGGCCCGCGCAGATGCCGGCATGCACCTGCCGGTCGTCGGCGAGCGGCGTGTTCCAGTAGGCCATGCCGACGATCGTGAGCTCTCGTGCCATCGTGCCCCGGGGGTTGAACTGCAACGCACCCCGGCTGCCGATCACGACGATGCGGCCGTTCTGCGCGGTGATCGCCAGGTCGCGTTCGAGGTTCACGTTGGCCAGCATCTCGAGCACGATGTCGGCACCACGTCCGTCGGTGACGCGCAGCAGTTCGTCGAGATACACCTCGGAGGCATGGTTGAGCGCGAGGTGCGCGCCTTCGCTGCGGATCAACTCGAGGCCCTCGGCCGTGCCGGCCGACCCGAGGACGTCGGCACCGTGCGCGCGCGCGATCTGCACGGCGGCGAGGCCGACCCCGCCACTCGCCCCGTGAACGAACACCGTCTCGCCGGGCTGCAGGCGAGCCTTCTGGAACAGCGCTCGCCACGCGGTGGCGTACGGCACACCGACTGCGGCGCCCTGCCCGGCGGTCATGGTGGCGGGCAGCGGGTGGACGCACGACGCATCGCACACGACGTATTCGGCGTAGGTGCCCGTGGAGGCCCTGGCCAGCAGCGCCGCGACGTAGACGCGGTCGCCAACGGCCACCCCCGCGACGTCGTCAGCCACCGCATCCACGACGCCCGCCCCATCCGTGCCCGGCGTGTACGGCAGTTGTGGAAGGCGTGCGTACGTGCCCGCGCGGATGTAGGTCTCGACCGGGTTGATGCCAGCGGCCTCGAGCTTCACCCGTACCTGGCCCGGCCCCGCCTCGGGTGTCGGCACGTCCTGCACGACGAGCACCTCGGGACCACCAAACTGCGCGACGCGAATCGCCTTCATGTCGAACCCTCGAGCCCGCCAGCCTGGACGCCGGAGCCTCCGGCACCGCCAGCGGGCGGATGACGCTCCATGATACTTGCTCGAGGCCCTCGGCCCGCTCCTGACGCATCCCGGACGATAGGCTGATCTGCGGCCACGCCGAGTTGGCAGGTGCCTGGCCGGGCGCTCAGCTGGCCCGCTGGGCCGAGGTCGTGCCCGCGGCGAGCTGCCCCGGCAGACGCAGTTCGATCGTCGTGCCCTGCGCCGACGAGTCGACGACGCGGATGGTGCCGCGGAAGAGCGTCATGATGGCGCGGCAGATCGCGAGGCCGAGGCCCGATCCACCCGTCCGCCGAGACCTCGACTGGTCGAGCCTGAAGAAGCGCTGGAAGATCCGTTCCCACTCGGCTTCGGGCACACCGGGGCCATCGTCACGGACGCGGATCCAGACGAGTGCGGCGGTGTCGGCCGTTGCGGCGGCATCGACGCCGGAGGTGACGACCACGCGACCGCCGTCGCGGTTGTAGTGGATGGCGTTGGCGATCACGTTGTCGAGCGCGCGTGCGAGCAGGCGCTCATCGGCGTAGGCGATCCCCGGCGCGCCGGGCTCGACGGCAAGGGTGACGCGGCGGTCGGCCGCGAGCGCCGCGAGCCGCGCGACCGACGCGGCGATCAGCCGATCGGCCTCCACTTCGCGCACCGTGCCGCCGGGCGCGCCGTCTTCGGCGCGCGCCAGCAGCATCAGGTTCTCGACGAGGCTGACCATCTCTGACAGCCGCTCGCGCACCAGCTGCAACGTGTCGCGGTACTCCTGCTCGGTGCGCGGCCGGCGCAGCGCCACGTCGATTTCTCCGGCCATCGCCGTCAGCGGGCTCCGCAGTTCGTGCGACGCGTCGGCCGCGAAGTGCCGGTTGGCCTCGATGGCCCCGTTGAGGCGGGCGAGCATCTCGTTGAGCAGGCGAGTCATCCGCCCGATCTCATCGTCAACGAGCGGGGCGTCGAGGCGGGCGGCGAAGTCGCCACGTGCGATGGCCGCCGCACGCTTCGTGATGCGGTCGATGGGCTGCAGCGCGCGTGACGCGAGGGCAAACCCGGCGGCAGACGTGGCCAACAGGCCGAAGACCCAGACTCCGAGCAGCAGCCACCCGAGCCGGGCGAGCATCATGTCGACGGAGTCGCGGTGGATGCCCACCGCCACCACGTAGCGTCGTCCCTGGTCGATCGTCGTCAGGCCGACCATCCGCCCCGGGCGGCCCTCGACGTCCACGTCGACCAGCGGCGCCTTGCCCTGGAGCGACAACGCGATCGTCTCGACGTCGAACAGGGGTGTGCGCTGGGTCAGGCCTGTCGTCTGCCTGATGACCTGGCCGTCGGCCGTGAGAATCTGCGCGAACTTGGTGGCCACGGCGGCGCCGCGCGGCGCCAGCACGGGCATCTCGTGGAGGTGGATGCCCTGCCACTCGTCGACGGCCGAGGCCAGCTCGGTGGCGGCGAGCGTTCTGACCTGCGCGTCGAGTTGCGCGTACGCCCAGTAGCGTGCGCCGACGAACACCGCCGTGTGGGCGCACGCCAGGATCAACCCGAAGACGAGCGTCCACCTCGACGTCAGCCGCGTCCTGAACGACCAGTGACGCATCGGCCGGTTCATTCGGCGGGGCCTTCCTTGAGCATGTAGCCGAGCCCGCGGACGGTCCGGATGATCTGTTCGATGCCCACGGCGGCGAGCTTCCGCCGCACGTAGCCGATGTAGACGTCGGCGACGTTCGAGAACGGATCGTAGTCGCCTCCCCACACGTGCTGGGCGAGCTGGTCGCGCGAGACGATCGACTCGGCGCGGCGCACGAGGTAGTCGAGCAGGCGGTACTCGGTGGCCGTGAAGCTGATCGCCTTGCCGTTCACGCGCACGAGGTGATCGCGATGGTCGACCTCGATGGGGCCGTAGCGCACGATCGACGACAGCACGTGCGTGCGGCCGCGCCGCGCCAGGGCGCGCAGGCGCGCGAGCAACTCGTCGAAGGCAAACGGCTTGACGAGATAGTCGTCGGCGCCGAGATCCAGGCCCTCGACGCGATCGGGCACGGCGTCACGGGCGGTGATCATCAGGATCGGGGTGTCGATCCCCTGCGAGCGCAGCCGCCGGCAGACCTCGAACCCGTCGAGGCCCGGCAGCATGAGATCGAGCAGGATGGCATCGTACTCCTCGGTGGCGGCACGCGACTCGGCATCGGTGCCGTTCTCGACGAGTTCGACGACGTGCTGGTCTTCGCGCAGGCCCTTCAGCAGGAAGTGGCTGATCTTGGGGTCGTCTTCGACGAGCAACAGGCGCATGGGTCAGGCCTCCGTGCCGGGGGCAAGTGGGCGCGTCGCGCGCGCCTCAATCATCTCGTACACCGTGGGCAGGACGATGAGGGTGAGCAGGGTCGAGGTCACGACGCCGCCGATGACGACCGTGGCCAGCGGGCGCTGGATCTCGGCACCCGCGCCGTGCGACAGCGCCATGGGCACGAAGCCGAAGGCCGCCACGCACGCGGTCATCAGGACCGGCTTGAGCCGCGATCCCGCGCCGTCGAGGATGGCCGGCCGCAGCGGCTGGCCCCGCTGCCGCAGCGCGTTGATCGCGGCGAGCATGACGACGCCGTTGAGGACGGCGACGCCGAACAGCGCGATGAAGCCCACCGACGCCGACAGGTTGAGCGTCAGCCCGCGGATCCAGAGCGCGGCAATGCCGCCCACGAGGGCGAATGGCACGTTGAGGATCACCACGGCGGCCTGGCGGACCCGCCTGAACGTCACGAACAGCAGGCTGAAGATGATCGCCAGCGACAGCGGGATGACGAGCAGCAGCCGGCGCGTGGCCCGCTCCTGGTTCTCGAACTGCCCGCCCCACGTCACGAAGTAGCCGGGCGGCAACGTCACCGCCGCCAGGTGTCGCTTGGCGTCGGCCACGAAGCTGCCCACGTCGCGTCCCCGGACGTTGGCCTGCACGACGCTGCGACGCATGCCGTCCTCGTGCGAGATGACCTCGGCCGCCGGCCGGCGCGCCACCGTCGCGATGCGCGAGAGGGGCACGCGTTCACCCGCCGGCGCCGTGATGATCAGCTGGCCGAGTCGCTCGGTGCTCGTGCGCCAGTCGTCGGGGTAGCGCACCGCGATCCCGACACGTCGTGCCCCGTCGAGCAGGTCGGTGACGTAGCGGCCGCCGATCGCCGTTTCGACCGCCTCCTGGATGCGGGCGACGTCGATGCCGTACCGCGCGGCGGCGAGACGGTCGATCTCGACCTCGATCTCAGAGGCGCCCGACAACACCTCGACCTGCAGGTCGGCCACGCCCGGCACGTCCGACATCTGCTTCCTGACGTCCTCGGCGAGTCGTTCCAGGGTCGCCACGTCGGGCCCGAACACCTTGACCGCCACGTCGGCCTTCACGCCCGACACGACTTCGTCGAGGCGCATGGCCATCGGCTGCGTGAAGTTGCTGGTCACGCCGGGGAGGCCTTCGAGCGCCTCGGCGATCGCCGAGATGAGTCCTTCCTTGTCACGCCCCGTGGTCCAGTCGTCGACGGGGTGCAACTGCACGTAGACGTCACCCTGGTAGATGCCCATCGCCTCGGTCGCGAGGTCTGGCCGGCCGAGCTTCGTGACGACCTGCCGCACCTCGGGGAACGTGCGGACGACCTGCTCGACGCGCGTCGAGATTGCGACCGAGTCCTCGAGCGACACCGACGGCAGTTTCCGCGTTTCGATCAGGATGGCGCCTTCGTCGAGCCGCGGCATGAACTCCGTGCCCAGGAACGGGACCGAGGCGATCGCCACGGTGATCACCGCCACCGCGACCGCGAGGGTGCGGCGCCGGTGGCGCATCGCATCGTCGAGGTGACTCACGTAGCGCGCGCGCAACCGCGTGAACCACGGGCCGTCGTGATGCGCCTTGCCCTTGCCCAGCACGAACGACGACACGACCGGCACCGCCGTCAATGACAGCAGCAGGGCGCCGAAGAGCGCCGAGCAGACTGTGATCGCCATCGGGCGGAACATCTTCCCCTCGAGGCCCTCGAGCGTGAAGATCGGGAGGTAGACGGCGATGATGATCAGCACGCCGAACAGGATGGGGCGCGCCACCTCGGTCGCGGCGGCCGTGTACATCGCCAGGCGCGACGACGGGGGCGCGTTCTCGAGGGCGGCCTCGGCCTCGCCGCGCCGCCGCACGAAGTTCTCCATCATCACGACCGCACCATCGACCATCAGCCCGAAGTCGATCGCGCCCAGCGACATCAGGTTGGCCGAGACGCCGAACACCCGCATCCCGATGAAGCCGACCAGCATCGACAGCGGGATGACGGCGGCCACGACGAGCGCCGCGCGGATGTCGCGCAGGAACACGATCAGCACGACGATGACGAGGAGCGAGCCCTCGACGAGGTTCGTGCGCACCGTGCGCGACGTCCGGTCGATGACCTCGGTCTGGTCGTAGAAGGGCACGATCCGCGTGCCGGTGGGCAGCGTCTTCTGGATCTCGTCGATGCGCGCCTTGACGCGCGTGCCCACGTCGCGGGCGTTCTCGCCCTTGAGCATGATCACCATGCCGGCGACCGACTCGCCGTGGCCGTCGCGCGTGACCGCGCCCTGGCGCGCCATCGCCCCACGGCCGACGTCGGCGACGTCGCGCACCAGCACCGTTTGCCCCGCATCGGCCGCGACGACCACGTTGCCGAGGTCGGCCTGGTCGCGCACCAGTCCGAGGCCACGCACGGCCAGGCGCTCGGATCGGTGTTCGACGAACCCGCCCGTGAAGGTGCTGTTGTTCGACTCGATCGCCGAGATGACGTCGCCCAGCCCGAGCCGGTGCCGGTCGAGCCGCTGCGGATCGACGACCACCTGGATCTGCTCGGTCAGGCCCCCCCACGAGTTGATGTCGCTCACGCCGCGGACCGCGCGCAGCCGATTGCGGACCTCCCAGTCGTGCAGCGTCTTGGTCGTCATCGGGTCGAGCGACCCGCCCTCGACGAGGTACTGGTAGATCTCGCCAAATGCCGTGGCGACGGGCCCCAGCGCCGACTCCGCGCCCTGCGGCAGGCGGCCGCGCACGTCGAGCAGGCGCTCCGACACCAGCTGCCGCGCCAGGTAGATCGGCACGTCGTCGTCGAACACGATCGTCACGATCGACAGCCCGAACTTCGAGATCGACCTCACCTGCTGTGCGCCGGGCGTTCCCATCAGCGCCGTCTCGATCGGGTACGTGACGCGCTGCTCGATCTCGGGGGCCGCCAGGGCCGACGACTGCGTCACGACGACGACCTGGTTGTTGGTCAGGTCGGGAAACGCCTCGATCGGCAACTCGCGATACGCCAGCACGCCCGTGATCGTCAGCGCCGCCACCAGCAGCAGCACGAACAGCGGCTGCTGCAGCGACCACGCGACGAGGCGCTCGACCAGTCCGGGCCTAGCTGTCATCGTCGGTCCCCAGCAACTCGGACTTGAGCAGGAAACTGCCCGTGCTCACCACGCGGGCGCCGTCGGCGAGGCCTTCGAGGATCGCCACCTGGCCGTCGCGTTCGGCACCGACCTTGACCGTGCGGGCCTGGAACGTCCCGGGGGTCGACTCGACGAAGACCACGGTCTTGCCGTCGAGGTCCTGGAGCGCCGTGGCCGGCACCACGATGGTCGGACGCGCCTCTGCCGCCCCGAGATCGACCGAGGCGAACATCTCGGCCTTGAGCCGCCCGCCCGGGTTCGCGACGACACAGCGCACCGTCAACCGTCGCGTCGTCGGGTTGACGCGATCGCCGACGTGCGTGATGGTCGCCGGCAACTCGATGCCTGGCAGGGCCGCCGCGCGAACCGTGACGCGCTGGCCCTTCGACACGTGCGGCAGCAGGGCCTCGTCGACATCGGCGAGGATCCACACGCGCGAGAGATCCCCGATGACGAACAGCGGTGTGCCGACCGTGACCGCGGTGCCCGCGGTGACGTGGCGCTCGAAGATGCTGCCCGCCATCGGCGCGCGGACGACCAGCTGGTCGCGCTCGGATCCGATGGCGGCATCGTCAGCCGAGAGCCCGTAGTGCTGGAGGTCCTCTTCTGCGCGCCGGCGCTCTGACGTGGCGATCGCCAGTTGCTGCTCGGCGTGCACGAGCGCGGTCGAGGAACGTTCGACGTCCTGCGCCGATGTCGCCTTCTGTGCCAGCAGCCGGTCAGCGCGCGACTTGGCATCGCGCGCGAACGCGAGATCCCGTTCGGCCTGGCGGATGCCCGCGTCGGCCGCGCGATACGCGGCCTTGGCATCGTGCACGAGGTGTGAGTGGATGCGTGCGATGGCCTGACCACGCCGCACCGGGTCGCCGACACCCACCAGGACATCGGCCACCAGGCCTTCGGCAATCGCCCCGACGCGCGCTGTCAGGGCATCGTCGAGCGCAACGACGCCGTTGACCGACAGCCGCTCGCCGATGGCGACGGTGCGCACGGTGACGACATCGATGCCGGCCTTCTTGCGAGCGGCGTCGTCGAGCGTGACCACGCCGGTCGTGCTCGACGGTGTGGCCGCGGGCGCGGGGTCGGCCGCCGGAGGCGGCGCGGGCGCACTGCACGCGATCGTCGCCGCCAGGGCGAGCGCGGCGGGCGCCAGCGAGCGCGCGGGGCGGCGCGCGGCGCGCGTGACGACGAAAGGCAGAACAGCGGGGTGCGCGAACATGGGTCTACTCCAGGCCGATCATGAGGGCGAGCCGTCGCTGGGCCACCACGGCGTCGGCGAGCAGTGAAAGCGCGTCGAGGCGCGCGTCGGCGTACGCCCGGTCGGCGTCAACCAGCTTGACGACATCGGCCGAGCCTTCCAGGACCGCCGCATAGGCCGCATCGCGCGCAATGCGCGCAGGCTCCAGCAGCAACGCCTCGAGGTTGGTCGCGGCGGCGGCGAGACGTTCGGCAATCGCACGCTGCGCGGCGATCTCGGTGCGTACCGCCGCGCGGGCGGCCTCGTACTCGAGATGCGAAGCGGCGGCCTCGCCACGGGCGCGCGCCCGTGGCGACTGGCTGCGGTCGAAGACCGGCAGCGTCAGCCCCAGGGCAGCGACCCCGGTCGATACCCCCGATGTGCGCTTGTAGCCGCCGCTGACGAGCAGCAACGGAAAGCGCTGGGCGTCTTCGAAGGCCACCAGCGCGTCGGCGGCTGCGGCTCGCAGCCGCGCGGTCGCGACGGCCGGGTGCTGTTCGATCACATCGTCGTGGGCGGTGGTTGGCGGCGGGGTGGGCACAGGCGTCACGAGTTGTGAGGCCTGCACGGGCCGGCCAATGAGCAGTCCCAGGGTGGCGGTGTGCAGATCGCGTTCGGCGAGCCGGCGCTGCAGCGCGATCGCCAGGCGTGTGTGCTCGCTCTCGAGGCGCTTGAGATCCCCTTCGGCCGAGACACCTTCGGTCACGCGAGCGCGCATCGTGGTCACCGCGCGAGTCAGCCTGGCGGCCTGATCTTCGAGCAGGGCGACTTCGTCACGCACGCGAACGGCATCCACATAGCTGCGAACGACGGCCAGGGAGGCCGCGCGCGCCACCTCGCGATGATGCGCCTCGGCCGCCGCGGCGTCGGCGGCGGCCACGGCGCGCCGGCGCCCGGCACGGCCGGCCAACTCGATCGGCTGGGTGGCCACCAGGAACACGTCTTTGGTGAGGTCGTCGCGATCGCCGCCACCCCAGTTCTCGATCCGCGCCTCGAGGGACGGATTGCCCAGGTACGGGACGGCTTCCGCCGAGGTCCGGGCGGCGGTGGCTCGAAGGGCCGCAGCGGCGACTGCGGGAGCCTGACGCCGGGCGGCCGCCACGGCGTCGTCGAGCGACACGGTCGACGCGTCCTGTGCGGCGGCGACGCTTGCCACGGCCAGTACGGCTGCGACCAGGCACCCGGCGTGGGCTGGCGTGAGGCCGGGAACACGCCTCGTGTGTCTCGTCATGCGCGCACTTGTATCGCCCATTCAGTGAGAGCACGGTAAGAACGCGCCGCCTCCTGCGGTTTCCGCGGTTCCTGCCGTTTCCGCGATGTGCGGGTAGCGCACGACGCGGGCGGGTCGTGTCTACCCCGCGGCCATCTGGTGGAAGTTGCGGCAGCGCCTGGGGTTGTGTTGCGCCTGGCCCGTTGGCTCGCCTCGCAGGGCCCGGCCCGCCGGCTGGCCCCTCGTTTGCTGAGACCCTTTGCGCTGCAGCATCCCTGGGTCGACCGGCGGCCGTGAAGGCCGCAACTGGGCGGCGGTGCACCGGTGTGCCGCCCGCCCGACTGTGGAGGTGCAGGATGCGTGACTGGATGGTGACGGGTGGTCTCGTGCTGGCGTGCGTGGCGCCAGTCGGAGCGCAGACCATCGACATGGGGACGACGTTTCACGAGAGTGAGCGGCGGGCCACACGGGTGGTGACGTGGTTCGACGACAGCTACGCGGTCAGCGAACGTGACCCCGAGGGGCGGGTCACGGCGCAGCTGTTCGACAAGGCATCGCACACCGTGGTGGCGGCAGCCGAACGCCGCGAGCGCGGCGAGGGTGCCAACGACTGGGTGCAGGCGCGTGTGGGCACCGACCGCATCGCGCTGCCGCTCGGTCGTGCGCGGTCGCTCGGCGCCGACTGGGACCACGGCCAGTTGCGCCGGCTGTGGCACGACACCCGCGAGCGCGAGCGGCGCGGGCGCCGGCGGATGGGCCGCCTGGTCTGGCACGACGGGTACTTCGCCGACGCCGGTCTCGTGGCGTCGGTACGCCCGGGCAAGGCGCTCGACCCCGACAAGGGCGTCGAGGCGGTGGCGACCGAGTTCCCCGGGGTGATCGTCATCGCGCAACGCAGCGCGCAACGGGGCACGCGCCCCGGCGTGTCGCATTCCACCTTCACGGCGCGGCTGGTGAGCACGAGCACGGGCCGCGAAGTAGGGTTCGTGCGCTGGTTCGACAAGGCGCGTGTCGTGACGTGGAAGTTCCCGAACGGCGCCGAGGGCGTGGCGATGGAGTCTCGGATTCCCGGGGGCTTCAGGTTTACGCCGTCGATGGCCTGGGCCAACGTGCAGGCGACGCTGTTCCTCGACGAATCGCTGCAGAAGGCGGGCGAGCAGATGCTGAAGCCGGCTGCGGCGCGGTGGGCGTCGGGGCTCACGATGCAACGCGCCTCGGCTCGGGGCGGCGGGAGCTGCGACGGCGCGCCCGACGGCTGCACGGGGCTGCACTACCTCGACTGGACCTCGGTCAGGGCGTGCTGCGATCGTCACGACATGTGCTTCGAGGCCGACGCGTCGAACTGCTGTACCGCCTGGTCGTGGCTCGCGTTCTGGGACCGCATGGAG
>JAEUQQ010000730.1 GCA_016789685.1 Acidobacteriota bacterium
GACCTGGCCCCGGGGTCAGGTCTTGAGTTTTGCTGCAATGAAAGACGTGACCCCGCCTCAGAGCGTCGAGCAGGTCACGAAGGCGTCCTGCGAGTAGCGGCGGCCCAGGGCCTTTTCGTAGGCCTCCATCGTCGACGTCACGGAGAAGACCGTGCGAGAGGCCAGCCTGAAGAGAGGCGAGTAGATTTCACCGCGCTCCGTGATGACGACCCGGGTCGCGCCCTGCACCGGCGTCAACTCGATCGTCCACGTGCCGCCGAACGCGCCCTCGGGGTCGGTCACCCGCGTCATGAGCACCCGGGGCGCTTCCACCTGCTCGACACGGACCTCGAGCACCCCTCCGGCGCCATGCTCGCGTATCACCTCGCGCCCGGGCGTGCCATCGACGACCTCGACACGCTCGAGGTCATCGCGCCACGTCGGGTGCGCGGCGTAATCGGTGATGGTGGTGAACAGGCGCTCGGGCGGCTGCGCGATACGCGTTTCACACCGGGCGATGTGTGTGATCGGCAGCATCCAGCCGATCGCCCACAGCACCGCGCACAGTGCCACGACTGCCGTCGCGGCAACTCCCAGTCGTGTTCGCATCTCTCGCGCTCTCCCCAACGCGGTCGCTGCAGATCCGACAGTGCACGACAACGGCGGCGCGCCAGGATGCGCCGTCGCGACGGCGCATCCTGGCGCAACCGTCCGTCAATACAGCAAGTACTTCGACCTCACGAGCCGCCACTGCGCCTCGCCGGTCGCCCACGACGCCGCGACCGCCGCCGGATCCTCGCCGGCGCCCACCCGGGCCAGCGCCGAAGCCGACCCGAACAGCATCGCCGTGCGCTGCAGCTTGTAGTCGTCGGGATACAGGCGCATCAGTGCCGCCGCAATCTCGAGCCCGACACGCACCGGCCGCAACGCCTCACGGCCGGTGATGACCATGAACACCCCCTCGCAGCGCGTGCCCGCGTGCACGCTCGACGCGGGCGTGAACGATACCGGGTAGAACCGGATCCCCGGCAACTTCCTCGCATTGAGCGCATCAGCGAGCTGCGTGCCCTTGATGAACGGCGCGCCGATCTGCTCGAAGGGTGTGTCGGTGCCGCGCCCGACCGAAATGTTCGAGAACTCGATCCCGCCAATGCCCGGATAGAGCGCGGCCTGGTGCAGGTTGCGCATGTTGGGCGAGAAGTTCACCCACGGCAGGCCCGTCTCGTCGAACCAGTCGCTGCGCGTGTACCCCCGCATCGCTACGACCTCGAGCGACGCGCCGATCTTCCGCTCGGCGTTGAACAGCCGCGCCAGTTCGCCCATCGTCATGCCGTGACGCGTCGGCATCGACGACGCATACCCCACGAACCCTGTGAGATCGGCGTCGAGCACCGGACCTTCGATCTGCCAGCCGTTCACGGGATTGGGCCGATCCAGGACGACGACCGTGATGTTCCGCTTCGCGCACTCCTCCATGACGTACGCCATCGTCGTCATGTAGGTGTAGAACCGCGCGCCGATGTCCTGGAGGTCGATCACCATCGTGTCGATGCCCTGCAGCATCGCCTCGGTCGGACGTCGCGTCTCGCCATACAGCGAGTGGATCAGCAGGCCCGTCTTCTCGTCGCGCGCCGAGGGCACCTCGGCATCGACGATGCCCCTGATGCCGTGTTCGGGGCTGAACAGGGCGACCAGCGCCAGGTCCTTGTGCGCGAAGAACAGGTCGATGCCTGCCGCCCCATCCCGCGCCAGGCCCGTATGGTTGGTCACGAGGCCCACGCGCTTGCCCTTGAGACGGGCGAACCCCTCGGCGCGGAGCACATCGAGCCCCGACATCACGACGCGCGGCGCACCGGCAGCGACGTCTCCCGCCGGTGCGAGCTGACTGCCGGCGGCGATCGCGTGGGCCGCCGGCTGCGGCGCCCCACCGGGAACGGCAGACGCCGCGATGGTGGCGATGCGCGACCTGAGGGGCCCCGCGTCGCCCTTCCCGTCGGGATGCACGCGGTTCGACATGAGCACGACGAACGTCTGCGAGGCCGGATCGATCCAGAGCGACGTGCCCGTGAATCCCGTGTGCCCGAACGATCCCAGCGGGAACAGGTCGCCGCGATTCGACGAGTACGACGTGTCGATGTCCCACCCGAGGCCACGCAGTTGCCGCATGCCTGGCGGCGTCGACGGCGTGATCATCCGCTGCACGGTCATCGGCGCCAGGATGCGCACCCCGTCGAGCGTGCCGCCGTTGAGCAGCATTCGCGCAAACCTGGCCAGGTCACGTGCCGTTGTGAACATCCCCGCGTGACCGGCCACGCCGCCCATCCGGCGCGCCGTGGGATCGTGCACGACGCCGCGCAGCATCGCCTGGTTCGGCCCGGCGCACGGCCACCCGAGCGGCGTGCACGGCTCCGTCGGCGCAATGCGGGGCTTCAGCGCATCTGGAGGCAAGTACATCGTGTCGACCATCCCGAGCGGCGCAAAGATCCGCTCGCGTACGAATCGCTCGAACGGCTCGCCCGAGACGGTCGCGACGATGTGTGCCAGCACGAAGAAGTTGATGTCGCTGTAGACGAACCTCGCATCGGGCGT
Organism: Acidobacteriota bacterium; assembly: GCA_016789685.1. Taxonomy (GTDB): domain Bacteria; phylum Acidobacteriota; class Vicinamibacteria; order Vicinamibacterales; family JAFNAJ01; genus JAEUQQ01. The sequence goes on from JAEUQQ010000730.1 coordinate 2,569, forward strand.
CGAGGTCGGGACCTCTTCGATCGCGCGCGTGATCGCCGTCGCGGCCCCCTGCCACTCCTCGTTGAGATCGAGATCGGGCCTGAGCCCGGATGTGTGCACGAGCAGGTGGCGAATGGTGATGTCGCCCTTCCCGTAGCGTTCGAAGCCTGGAATGTGGCTGGCCACGCGATCGGCCAGCCGCAGCCGTCCCTGCTCGACGAGCATCATCACGGCCGTCGTCGTGGCCACGACCTTCGTCAGCGATGCGGCATCGAACACCGTGTCGATGGTCATCGGCTCGACGGCCGGCACGAGGGCCCGGTTGCCGAAGGCGCGCTCGAACACGACGGCGTCGCGCTGGCCGATGACGACGACCGCGCCTGGCATCTTCTTCTCGCGAATGGCCTGCTCGACGAGGGGCCCGACGGCGTCGAATCGTTTCGTGTCGACCGTCGTGGTCGCGACCGCCGCGCCCTGTTGCGCGACGGCGGGGGCGGGAGGCATCAACACCGCCGCCGCCAGCACGAGGACGGCGGCCCGGCGTGCGAGCATGATCAGTGATTCTGCGTGGGGCGTGACTCGGCGGAATGTGCGCATGAGGCCTCTTCTGGATGATGCGCGTGGATTATACTTGCGGCCGTCAGACAACATCCTGGGTTCGGAGATCGATCATGGCTGGATCGCGGCTATTCCTGCGTCCCGTGCTTGCCGTCATGCTCGCGATGTCGCTCGGCGTCCCGTTGTGGGCCCAGCTCGGACGCGTCAACGGAACCGTGCGCGACGTAGACGGCCGCCCGCTCAAGGGCGCAACCGTCGTGGCCGAGAACCCCGACCTGTCACCGGGCTCGTTTACGGCGATCACCAACGAGAAGGGCCAGTTCTCGATGATCGGCCTGCGTAGCGGCGCCTGGAGCTTCACTGCCTCGTCGCCGGGATTCGCCGCCGCCAGCGGCCGGGCGCGCGTCCAGACCATCGGCAGCAACCAGCCGCTCGAGTTCCGCCTGCAGCGGAGCACCGTGTTTGGCGGAGGCGGTGTACTGGCTGGCGTAAACGTGAAGGGACTGCAGGAGCAGATCGCCGCTGCCGACGACTCCGTGGCCGCCGGCCGCTACGATGAGGCCCTTGCCGGATACCGCGACGTCCTCGCAAAGGCTCCAGCCTTGACGATGATCAACCTGCAGATTGGCCGCACCCTGCAGCTCAAGCGCGATGTCGCCGGCGCAGTGGCGCTCTACCGCGACTGGCTCGCGCACGACGCCGGGAACGAACGGGCTATCGTCGCGCTCGGCCTGGCCCTGCTCGAGGCTGGCGACGTCGCGCAGGCCGAGGCCACGCTGGCGCCCGTCGCACAATCGTCGTCGGCCAGCGCCGCGGTGCTGTTCGGGTACGCCGAGGTGAAACTTGCGCAGGGGCTCGACGACGACGCGGCGCGATTCTACGAACGCGCCGCCGCCGCCGACGCGACCTGGGTGAAACCGCTCCTGAAGCGGGGACTCGTGGCGTTGAACAAGGGCGACCGCGACGGTGCCGCCAAGTACCTGGATCGCGTGGTGGCGCTCGCCCCGGCATCCGAGGAAGCGTCGCAGGCGCGAACCCTCCTGGAGCAACTGCGCCGCTGAGTCACGACGGGGGCGGGGTTCGCCGTCGACGGGCTGGCCCCAGCGGGCTGCGCCGTGCGCGGCAGGGCCCGCGCCTGCACCCGCACAGGCGCCGCGCACCGATGCCCTACTGCCCTGGCGCGCTTCGCAACCGCTCGGCTTCCTCGATCAGGCGGTCGATGTTGGGGTAGCCCGGCTGGGCGCTCCTGACTTTTTTCCACTCCCGGATCGCGGCGGCGTAGTCGCCGCTGCGGGCGGCGATGACCCCGAGGAAGACGCGCGGCTGGGGATTTGAGGGTGCGAGCTTGAGCGCGCGCTCGAGCGCGGCGATCGCGGCCGGATCGTTCCGCCGCTCCATCTCGAACCAGCCGAGCGCGATGTGGTCGCCGGCGTTGTCGCCAAACGTCATCAGGCTGGCCGCGTACTCGTCCTGGGCTTTCTTCAGCGCCGCGCCGACGTTGCCCGGTAACTCGACGATGCCGAGTTGCGCCAGTGCCTCTGCGGCGTAGGTACGTACCGCCCGCGAGGGATCGATCAGCCGCGAAGTCAGGGCGGGCGCAGCGCGCCGGTCGCCAAGTGCCGACAGCGCGCGCACTGCGTGAGCGCGCACCGTGGCCTCAGGATCCGACGCCGCCGCGATGAGCGCGTTGCGCAGCGTCGGCGGAATCGCGGGCGCGAGCCCTGGCGTGGTTGCCGCGGCCGGCAACGGCGCCGCCGCAACGGGGGCCGTGGCCGCGCCGACCTGCGCGAGTTCGTAGGAGGTCTGCCGCGCACGCGCTGCGCCCCCCGACGTCGGCAGGAGCGCCGCACCCGCCACGCCCGCAGGCATGTCGCCCGTCGACGTGCCCGACGGCGCGGAGCGCTGTGGCGCCTTCGACATCGCCCCCGCCGGCGCGGTCGCCGCGAGGACTCGTGCCGCGAACTCGGCGGCGCTGGCGCGCATCACGGGCGATTGCGTCCGGTCGACCATCAGCGTGCCGAGGCGCGCGAGCACAGTGGGATCCATCGACTGGCCGCGGTACATCGCCTCGGCCGCGTCGAACACCCGCGCGCGACGCGGCGCGTCGCCCCAGAGGCGGTCCATGGCAGCCATCGCCCATTCAGGCGATTTGTCGTCGTGGCACTCGTTGCAGGCGTTGGGCACACCGAAGACCGCCGTCAGTTCCGGGACCGGGGCCTGGAAGGTATGGTCGCGCCGCCGCATCAAGAGGCGCCAGTTGACGTCGCTCATGTGACACGACGTGCACTGACTGGCGACCGATCCCGGCGCATGTCGCGTGTGGCCGCGCCTGTCGTCTGTCTGCAGGTCGACGCTCACGCGATAGTCCTCGTCGGCGTTGCCCGGCGCCGCGACCGCCCGCGCACGCTCAGCGGCCGTTCGCGCCGGCAGCGGCAGCGTGCCACGGGCCGTGGCGTGGCATTGCAGGCACAACTGGTCGTGCCGCTCGGGCGGTTCCTTGAGCGACGCCGGGTACTTCGATGCATGGATCGAATGGCACGTCGCACACGTCATGTCGCTCTTCTCGAAACACCCACTCTGCATCAGCGCCTGCGGCCGGTTGAAGCGGCTCGGACGCCCGTCTGGCCAGAAGTCGCCCTGCGGGTCGTCGGGCACCGGCGGCTGCGATGGCAGGAACGGCAGCGCGAAGTCGTCGTACCGCAGGCCCGGCTGGAATCCCACGAACAGGTTCGTCTTGTTCCCGTGGCAGTAGGCGCAGGTGTCGAAAATCTGCCGGCGGTCGTCCGCGCGCGCCGTGAAGATCTTGAGCGTCGCCGACAGCCCGCGATTCGACCGGTCCATGTCGAGCGAGGCCGGCTTGAGCGCGGGCGTCTGCTCCCAGGCGTGCATCAGGTCGACATGTGCCCGTCCGGCCCCGTGGCAGGCCTCGCAGCCGATGCCCATCTCGCTCCACGAGGTGTCGTAGCGCCGCTCGTCGAGCGCGAAGCTCTTGACCAGGTGCGTGGCGTGGCAGTTGAAGCAGCTGACGTTCCAGATCTGCCTGAGGTCGTGGTCGGTGTCGGGAACCGGCGTGATTTCCTTCCAGTCGATCCAGCGCTGCCACCCGCGGTGCCAGAAGACCGGCAGCACGTAGATCCGGCCGTCGTCGAGGCGCGACAGGTAGCCCTGCGCGCGGTTGACGCCGAGGGTGTAGTGCACCTCGAACCGCGACGCGGGGTTGGCGCCGTGCTGGACCCAGATGAAGTAGCGATCGCCGTCGCGGTCGAAGCGGTACGACCGCCCGTTCTGCGTCAGCGTCGTGCCCTTCGCGAAGGTGCCGATGACCCTGGCCTCGGCGATCGGCCTGGTCATCTGGATGTGCATC
>JAEUQQ010000771.1 GCA_016789685.1 Acidobacteriota bacterium
TTGCGGATGCCATCGTCGTCGCCACGCAAATGACGCCCGACGAGACACAGCTGGGACTGATTGCAGGACTCGCGTCAGACGCGACGCCGCGGCAGGGCATGATCCTGCGCGAGACCGATCTCGCCGGCTACACCGTACGCGAGACGAACATCGACCGCGTCCGCGAACAGCTCGCCGCGCTGTGCCCGACGAGCGCGGGTGGCTCGTGCTTCTTCGGGTCGTTCGATCACGAGGCGATGCGCCTGCCCGACGGCCGCACGGCCGTGCAGGTGGCCGAGGAACGGATCGTCGCCGACGACCCTCCCGCGCAGCCACCCGACGACATCATCGCCGGCGCGGTCGCCGTGCTCGATGCCGACTGGCAGGTCGTGTGGCTGTGGCGGTCGTTCGACGGCCTCGACACCGGGCGGAAGGCCAAGGTCAGCGAGATCTGCCTCTCGACGACGGCCTTCGAGATGCCGGGATGCCCGCCGGTGTTCATGGGATTGACGGCCAACTCGGCCGAAGACTGGATCCACGGCAACACGATCTCGTGGTCGCCCCGCGACGGGCACCTGCTCTACTCGAGCCGCAACCAGGACTGGGTGCTGAAGCTGCCCTATGGCAACGGCGCGGGCACCGGCACGGCGCCGTCGTTCACGACGGTGCCTCCGCTCTGGAGGCTCGGGCCCACGCGCAGCGGCGAGCTCAGCGACTTCCAGTTCCGCAACGCGCAGGGATTGCCGTTCCTGCCCGCCGACTACCCGCAGCAGTCGCACCAGCACGGCACCGTCTACTACGGCGACGACCTGCTTGGCATCTTCGACAACGGCAACACGCGCTGCGACGGCGACGACACGTGCCACAGCCGCGGACTGCTGCTGCGCCTCGACGAAACGTCGACGCCCAGGACCGCCACCGTGCTGCTCAGCGCCGACACGGGCGGGTATTCGGTCGCGCTCGGCAGCTCGCAGAAGCTGACGAACGGCAACCTGCTGTTCACGTCGGGCGCGCAGGTCGACCAGGGCGGCCACTGGTTCGGCGAGTCGATCGAGATGACCTCCGGCGGGTCGATCGTCCACACGATGCGGCTGAGCGGCTACGTCTATCGCTCGTTCAGGATGGCGTCGCTCTACCGCCCGTGGAACGACAGCGACTGGGATGGCATGCCCGATGCCTGGGAAGAGGCAAACGGCCTCGATCCCCGCAACTCGCTCGGCGCGAACGGCGCAGGCGCGGATCCCGATGGCGACGGGCGTACGAACATCGTCGAGTACACCGCCGGATCGTCGCCGACGCCGGTGGTGCGCTACCTGGCCGAAGGCGCGACGCTGGGCACCATCCGCACGCGTGTGGCGCTCCTGAACCCGACCGACGTTCCCGCGCAGGTCTCGGTCGAGTTCCTCGTCGCCGGCACGACGACGCCGGTGACGCTGCCGGCCTTCACGCTGGCCGCGCGCACGAGGACGACGATCGATCCCGACGTCGACGCGGGTCTCGCGGATGCCGCGTTCTCGACCCGTGTCACGGCGAGCGAGCCGAT
>JAEUQQ010000762.1 GCA_016789685.1 Acidobacteriota bacterium
TCCTGGGGCGCGCCGGTCGCCTGCGCCGTGCGATACAGCACTTCGGCGACCTTGTGCTGGGCCTGCAGCAACGCCGTGACGCCCGCCTGCATCGCCGCGGCATCGTTGGCCTCGATCGCCTTCCTGAGGTCGGCCATCGCAGCCTCGACCGGCGCCTTGTCGGCCGCGGTGACCTTGTCGCCTGCGTCCGCGAGGAGCTTCTCGGCTGCATACACGGCCTGGTCGGCCCGGTTGCGCGCCTCGGCTTCGTCCTTGGCCTTCCGGTCGGCCTCGGCGTGCGCTTCGGCCTCCTTCATCATCTTCTCGACCTCGTCCTTGCTGAGGCCGCTGCTGGCCGTGATCGTGATCTTCTGCTCCTGGCCCGTGCCGCGGTCCTTGGCCGACACGTGCACGATGCCGTTCGCATCGATGTCGAACGTGACCTCGATCTGCGGAACGCCACGCGGCGCCGGCGGCAGGCCGACGAGATGGAAGCGCCCGAGCGTGCGGTTGTCGCGCGCCATCGGACGTTCGCCCTGCATCACGTGCACTTCGACGCTCGTCTGACTGTCGGCCGCCGTCGAGAACACCTCGCTCTTCTTCGACGGGATGGTCGTGTTGCGCGGGATGAGCGTCGTCATCACGCCCCCGAGCGTCTCGATGCCGAGCGACAGCGGCGTGACATCGAGCAGCAGCAGGTCCTTGACTTCGCCCGAGAGCACACCCGCCTGCACGGCCGCACCAATCGCGACGACCTCGTCGGGGTTGACGCCCTTGTGCGGCTCGCGCCCGAAGAACTCCTTCACGAGCTGCTGCACACGGGGAATGCGCGTCGAGCCGCCCACGAGCACGACTTCGTCGATCTCCTTGGCCGACAGCTTCGCGTCCTGCAACGCCTTGCGGCACGGCTCCATGGTCCGCTGCAGCAGGTCATCGACCAGCGCCTCGAACTTCGCACGGCTCAGGCGCATCGACAGGTGCTTCGGGCCGCTCGCGTCTGCCGTGATGAACGGCAGGCTGATGTCGGTCTCCATCACCGTCGACAGCTCCATCTTGGCCTTCTCCGCAGCCTCCTTCAGGCGCTGGAGGGCCATCCGGTCCTTCGACAGGTCGATGCCCTCGTCCTTGCGGAACTCCGCGATGATCCACTCGATGATGCGCTGGTCGAGGTTGTCGCCCCCGAGGTGCGTGTCGCCGTTGGTCGACTTGACCTGCACCACATCGCCGCCGACCTCGAGGATCGAGATGTCGAACGTGCCGCCGCCGAAGTCGTACACGGCAATCACTTCATCCGACTTCTTGTCGAGACCGTAGGCCAGTGCGGCAGCGGTCGGTTCGTTGACGATGCGCTTGACGTCCAGGCCGGCGATCTTTCCCGCTTCCTTCGTCGCCTGGCGCTGCGCGTCGTTGAAGTACGCAGGCACCGTGATGACGGCTTCCGTCACCGTCTGCCCGAGATACGCCTCGGCCGACTGCTTGAGTTTCTGCAGGATCATTGCCGAGATCTGCGGGGGCGCCCACTTGTCGCCCCCGGCGCTGATCCGGACGTCGGCGCCCTGCGGCTCGACCGCGTAGGGCACCATCTTCATCTCTTCGTTGACTTCGCCAAAGCCGCGTCCCATGAACCGCTTGATCGAGAACACGGTGTTCTCGGGGTTCGTGACCGCCTGCCGCTTGGCCACCTGCCCGACGAGGCGCTCTCCCGACTTCGCGAACCCGACCACGGACGGCGTCAGGCGGCTGCCCTCCTGGTTGGTGATGACGACGGGCTCTCCGCCTTCCATGACGGCGACCACCGAGTTGGTGGTGCCGAGGTCAATCCCGATGATCTTGCCCATGGCTCGTGTCCCTCACATGACGCCCTGAAACGGGCGACCGCCCGGCCAGACTGACCGGCTCATTGATAACAAACAGAGCATAAAGTTTGAGTGCCTCAATGTCAAGACGATCGTCGCCACACGAAGACGATGCGGTACCGGCGCCGGTACGCGGCAGGCCGCCGATGCGACCGTTCGGGCCACCAGGCGCTGGCATCACACGTGCTATTCTCCGGTCTGCCTGCGTCTGAATGCTTCCCGCGTGGAGGACAACGCCCATGCGCGTCAAAGGTCTTGTGTGGTCCGTGGTGGTCTGGCTCAGCGCCGCACCGCTGGCCGCCCAGTCCGTATATCCCTCGTCTGACTCACCGACGCCCGGGCTCGTCCGTCTCGGCGCCGACGAACCACCTCCCGCCTACGTTGCCACCCTCGACGGCAGCGCCACCCTGACCCGGGCAGGCGCAAGCACTGCGCTTGACCTCAACACGCCCGTCATCGAGGGCGATCGCCTCCGCGTCGATGCCGGTCACCTCGAACTGCGCTGGGACGATGGGACGGCGTTGTTCGTCGATAGCCGCACGACCATCGACGTAGTCGCCGTCGATCGCCTGCGCCTGGTGGATGGCCAGGCGCGGTTCGTCGCGGGGCACGGCGACACGCCGGCCCGGTGGGTCATCGACACGCCGTCGGCGCAGGTCACGCTCGACCGTGCGCGCGACGTGGTGCTCGTGGTGGATGGCCGGAGTGCCGGGCAGTCGCTCGACGCGTTTGCCCTGCAGGGCACCGTCGATGTCG
>JAEUQQ010000085.1 GCA_016789685.1 Acidobacteriota bacterium
TTGAAGCAAGAGCAGCGCGCTCGCCTCGGCGGCAGCACGTGCGCCCATCCGCGGCGACAACGCCGCGGCCTCATTGAAGCGCACTGGTGACCCGATTCTGCGCGTCGACGAGGGCCCATCCGCGGCGACAACGCCGCGGCCTCATTGAAGCGAGTACGCGCCCGACTGCCTGCGGATGCAGTGGCGGCCATCCGCGGCGACAACGCCGCGGCCTCATTGAAGCGAGGCCAGCGCGCGCGAGGATGCGACGCGGGGCGGGTCCATCCGCGGCGACAACGCCGCGGCCTCATTGAAGCCAGATCCCCAGGCTGATCGTGGTTGCCCTGGACGACCATCCGCGGCGACAACGCCGCGGCCTCATTGAAGCGCGATGATCTTGTTGGCGGGGTCCGCGTTCAGGCCCCATCCGCGGCGACAACGCCGCGGCCTCATTGAAGCCCCACGACGCGCTCCGAGCGTCCGAGCACGCGGGCCGGCCATCCGCGGCGACAACGCCGAGCCTCATTCAAGCCACGTCCTGATAGCCGACGGGGCCTGCGAATTCCACGTTCTCGGCCAAGCTGTCAACGCGCGGTTCGCCCGCAACCCGACGCTGAGGCTACCCTGCTCGCCGTGCCGCTCTCAGTCCTATACTGCAACAGTGAGAATTACGGTGGATCTCCCCGACGGCATCGTCAGGCACCTGGCCGCGCAGGGACGCGACCCGGCGAGGGCGGCGATCGAGGCGCTCGCGATTGACGCGTACAGAACCAACCGCCTCAGCACGCTCGAACTCCGGACGCTGCTCGACATCCCCTCGACGTACGAACTCGACGCCTTCCTCGAGACACACGGTGTTGCGCTCGACTACACGATCGACGACTTCGAACGCGAGGGCGACACGAGCACCCGACTGCTGCGCAACCGCCGGGACGCGCGACAGGCCCCGCGACAAGCCTGAGCCTGCCTCGCCGTGGTCGTCGTCGCCGACACCGGCCCGCTTCGCCAACTCATCCTGATCGACCACGCGCACGTACTGCCCGAACTGTGATGCCGCGCCGTTCAGACCGTCGCCGCCGGCGCGAAGGATCCGTAGCCCCCCTGGTCGCTGCGCTTGATGGCCGATGAGAAGACCGCGACAACTCCACGCGACTGACGTTCGTCAGCGGATAGCCCTTGAACGTCGAAGCCCAGAAGTGACCGGACCGTGCGTGCGCTCAGCGAGCCGTCCCAGAGCGGCCACGTGAAGACGCCGTCCTTCCACCCGCCACGACACGCGGTGGTGGCCACGCGCCGCCCCTTCGGCATGCACGGCAGGAACGTCAGGCCACGAACGGCCAGCCAGTCGGCCCCGGGCACGCCGAGCTTCTTGTCGGTCGACGGATCGCTGCCGCGCAACGCGTAGTCGCGTGACGATGTCGCGTCCCAGCCCATCACGGGCAGCGGCCGTGCGTAGCGCCAGGGCCCGGCCAGCGCCTCGCGCAGATCGTCGGGCCCGACCTGCTGTGACAGCTCGGCCACCATCTGCAGGAACTGCTGCTGCCCCGCCGTGAAATGCAGCGCCGTCGGCTTCGTGTTGCCCTTGTTGTCGACGGCGACGTCGGTGCCGAACGCAGCTGCCCAGTCGATGCTGCGCCGCGCCGTGGGCCCCGCAGCGTCGCGCAGCACGGCGAGGTACGCGCGGAACTCGCCAGGCGGAGGCTTCAGGTCGCGCTTGCCGTCGTAGGTCAACTGCAGCGCCTGATCCGTCAGGCACTCGCGACGGTCAGCGTCCAGGTACGACATCAGCGCATCGAGATCTGCATGCTCGCTGTCGATGACGGGGTGCCACACGCCGTTGTAGCGCCATGTCATCCGTGCGCGTGGCGACTGTGATACCGCGGCGAGCACGCCCGCAGCTGCCAGGAACCCGAGCGGGTTCGATCCGTCGAGTCCAGACAGAATGACGTCAGGCACGACGCGCCTCCTTGTGGCCCTGTTCACGCTCGCTCTGGCGGTGATCGGCAAGGCGCAGGATCGCCTCCAGGTACGCAAGGCCCCACCAGCCGTAGCGCTGCACCAGGATCCAGAACCGGTCGACGATCCCCGAGTCGAGCCGGGCCAGCGTGTGCGCGCTCGACGCTGCACAGGCGATGTCGCCAGACGAGAACGCGACGTCGACCGGCGTCGCCTCCGGCACCCACGGCGCCAACGGCCGCGCATGCCCGTGGTGGCTGGCGACGAGATGCCGTACCAGGTCGGCATCCACCGCTCGCTCGGCCCACGCCGCCCCGGCAGCATCAGCCAGTGCAAGCGACTGGAACTCGTGCCGGGTGCCGGCAGGATAGCCCGCTCGCTCGCGAGCCCGGCGGATCGCGTCGCGACCGCCGAGCCTGATCGGGCTCTTGGCCAGCGGTTCGGCCTGAACCAGCGCCCGGAACTCGCTGCCGCCGTGCAGCCACCGCTGGAACCGTGGGTCGGCCTTCCCCGCATCGTGCCACTTCGCAGCCCACTGCACGTCGCTCACGACGTCGGCCGGAAGCCCGACGCGCTGGCCCATCGACGCCGCCAGTGCCGCGACGCCATCCAGGTGGGCGGCGAGGCCAATGCGGGCACCGGTCATCGACGACTGCTCGTCGTCTGACGAGCGATCATCGTCGGGCAGCACGTCCGTCGCACCGCCGGCGGCCCGCGGGGCTCCAGTGACGATGAAGTACTCGAATCGGGCTTCACCGATCCCCGCCACCATGCGCTCGACGCGAATCGCACGGCCATCGGCCTCGAGCAGGGCGAGCAGCTCACGCCACTCCGCACATTCTGCCGAGGCCGGGATCTCCGACATCCAACCGAGCACGAGTTCGCGATCGCTCGGCGCATCGGTATCGGTCGAATCCGCGGGTGCCGGCTCCGGCGGCCGTCCAAGCGCGGGGGGCATCACCGACGGATGGAGCCGCACGACGCTGCGACGCCGCTGCCGCGCCGCAGCCACCTCGGCGACGTCGCTGACGGGTAGCAGGGAGTCCGGTGCCCAGTTGCCGTGCGCAATGCCGCCGTACGACGAGGGCACGACGATGGTCTGCCCGGGACGAAGCGCGTCAGCACCGATGACCGCCGACGACTCCCCGAGCCACAGGATCGCGGGGCGGCCCGCCCTGTCGGCTGCAGAGATGTCGGATGTGTCGTCGGGGTCGGCGCCTCCTTCGACGTCTGACGCATCGGCTTCCGGTTCTCCGGCGAGCCAGCACCTGGCGGCAATGAAGGGAACCGACATGGCTTCAGCGCTGACCGGCGGCAACGCATCGACCATTCCGATGGCCAGATCGGCAGCCGCAGCGCGTAGGGGGCCGCCCTCGATCGCCTGGCGGAGGAGTTCCTCGCTGATGTCGCTCCTCCAGACGACCTGGACGTCGGCAGTCCCCCGCTGCGGGCCGTGGAGCCACAGCGCGACATCGGGGTCAGGTTCCGGCGTCGGAGATGTCTGAACCCAGGCGTCGAGGTGGCTGGGCAGCAGGATCGGCGCACTCGGTCGTGGGGCCAGCAGGTGGGCCGCGTCATCGGGAATCGAGAGGGCGCTCGAACCGACATCGACGGTGCCGGTTACCGCGGCGTCCTGCAGCCACCTCCACGTTGCCCCGATGGCATCGCCGTACACGGGGTCATCCGCAAACGTGTCAGGGCTGGCGACAATGGCGCCGCGCGCGCCGCCGGCAAGCGCACCGAGGCGATCGAGCCGGCCGAAGCGCTGCTTGAGCGCGTCGATGCTCGCGCACTCTGTCACCAGGCCATCGAAGTCGAAGTCGGCGCCGGCTTCGATCGACTGCGTGGCGACCACCACGATGGGCGTGTCGTCGGCGCGGCGCTGGCGCCCGGCCTTCACGCGAGGCACCACGCTGGCCTCGAGCGCGTCCCTGTCGATGGGGCGCATGCGGCCGGTGAGCAGGTGAACGGCCACCGCTGGCGCCACCACGCCGCGCAAGCGCGCGTGCAGTTCGCGCGCCGACCTGACGCGATTGACGACGACTGCAACGGTGGCGCCCGGCCCGGCCAGCATCGGCAGCACCTGGGCCTCGACCGCGTTCGCGAATCCCCGTCGCGGCGTCTCGACGAGAACGGCCGGCTTCGACACATGCAGGCGACGTGCAAGCGTCGGATGCTCGTGATCCGACGGGGCGAGGTGAAAGACCTCGATGCCCCGGCTGCCAGGTGTCGCCGACATCTCGACCACCCTGAACGGCACGGGCAGCGACCGCTCGGCCCAACCCCGGTAGCGGTCGGCGATGGCGGTGAGCGTCTCGCGAAACGGATTCGAGAGGTGGACCTCATCGAGCAGGAAGAGCACGTCGTGCCCGAGCAGGCCGGCATGAACCGGCCGCATCGAGTCGGCCACACCATAGCCGCGGAACAGCAGGCGCGAACCGACCTGATCGACGGTCGACACGACGATCAGCGGCTGGTCCGGCGTCCGCGCCCACGAGTCATCTCGCGCGATGCCTCCACGCAGCAGCACCGTCGCCAGCGGGTTCTTCGCTGCGGAAAACGACGCCAGCCGATCGCGGACGCTCGCGACGACGGGCGATGAGGCGCGGCGCAGGGCATGGCGCAGCGCGCCCTCGGCCCTCGCGTGCGCCTGATCCACGATCGTGCGACGATCGACCACGTAGACGATCCGCAGTGGCGCGCGCCGCTGTGGGCGGCCGGCGTCGAGGGCCAGCGCAAACACGGCAACATCGAGCGCGGCCGTCTTCCCGGCCCCAGTCGGCAAGTCGAGCAATGCCGGCCAGCCAGTGTCTTCGACCTGGCGCGCCAGTCGTTCCTGCCAGGGGAATGGCTCGTAACCGTTGACGGCCTGGAAGAACGAATTGAAGTCGTCGATCGAGAGGTCGGGGAGCGAGTTCATGGGGCGACCTGCGGCCGGAAGAGTCCGAGACCGACGAACCGGCCGGCCCCGAGCATGACCGGCCCCGCAACGGGCGATTCGAATTCGAGCCTCACATGGCAGAGCGTCCGGCGCGTGCGATTCGCGTCTTCGGGGAAGGCGGGATACGCGCGGGCCTTTGCAGCGCCCGCCAGGGGCGCGGCCGGCAGGATCTCGACGTAGCGCGGGCTCGGCAGCCCAAGACGCACGCAGGCGCGCGTCACGCCCTCGATCGCCTCACCCGTGGCGTCGGCGAGCTTGCGAGGATCCCGCGCCCACAGGTCGCCGGGATTGCGGTCGAGCGCCACCGGCGTCACCGAGTACCACACCTGCGCTGCACGACACCATGTCGACGGCTTCAGCGTGGTGGGCAGGGTCGCCCACTCGACGCGCTCGAGCCACAGCTCGCCAGCCTGTCCGAGGTTGACCTTGATCGGCGGCGTATCCTCGTCTTCGATGCGAAACTCGCCCTCCCATCGGGCAAGGGCCGCGTAGATGGTCCGGCGGGCGTCATGGTCTGCGGCCCGCGGCAGTACGAGCGCAACACCATGTACCGCACCTGACGCGTGCACATGACCGACGAACGGCAATGGCACGATGGCCAGGTGCGGCTGCAACGTTGGATGCCCATCGGCGGCGTGGCCCGACAGGACCTCCGGAGCCGGAGCCTCTGCATACGAGAGCAAGGCCTTGCGGATCGTGCGGGCGAGCCCCGCAGCCGCCGTCATCGGCAGGTGAGGGCCCGCCACGCGCCGGAGCACGAGCCAGTCATCCGAGAACACCGACCGCTCGACCGGCGTGCTCGCCTGTGCGCCGGCACGCTCGTAGGCCTGTGGCCGGGCCGGCATCACGCGCGGCTCGAGTTCCTGATGCTGCTCGAACGCACGCGTGAGGGCCTGCAACTGTCCCGGTTGCACGACGCGGAGCGTCAACTCCCCGTCGGAGGAGGGCCGCCAGGCAATCGAGGGCGCCTGATCGACGAGCCGGCATGATACGAGGCTCGAGGAGTGGCCGACGCGCACGACGCGGGCCAGCAGGGCGTCGAGGCAGGCACGAAACGGCGGCTCGGGGTGAGCGGCAGGCCAGACGTAGGTCACCACGGGCTGCTCGGGGGTCACCGAGGGAAACGTGCGTGGTTGACGCGTCCGGTGCTCCGGCAGCACGCGAAGGGCGGCTCGTGGATTCGTCGAACGTTCCGGCACGGCCGTCGCCCGTCTGATCGCGCGGCTGAGCGCCGTCTCTGCCTTCGTGACATTACGCGAGGCCCTGGCAATCGCCTTCGCGTCGCCATCGGCTCGCGCCGCAGCGAGCACAGACCGCGCCTGGTCGGCGTCGGCGGCCTCACGGTCGACATCCGTCGACGCCACGTCGTTCACGGGCACGAAGACCGTCGCCACATCGCGACATGACGCCTGGGATGCCGCGATATCCGGAGCGCCCTGCCCTTCGAGCCACTCGAGCGCGTCACGCTCGCCAGCGGACTCCGCCGCCGAGGAACCGTCGGCGAAGTGCGTGGCGACGAGGGCCGAGAAGAGCCTCGCCGGGTGCGGAGGCCACTCACCCTCGGTACGCGTGTTGTAGGCCGTGGCGACGTAGCGTCCGGTGAGGAAGGACACCTCGATCGCCAGCATCACTCGGCTCCTTCGTCTCCCACACCACTCGCCGTCAGCTTCCGTGACTCGGTGATC
>JAEUQQ010000150.1 GCA_016789685.1 Acidobacteriota bacterium
CTTGCGAACAGGACGCCCGCACCTTGCGCGTGGTACACGAGGTCGGTGGGCGGCGCCGCGGCGACGGGGTACGCGAGCAGGTCGCCGGCGAGGTTGAAGTCGTGCGTCACGCCCTCGACCGAGTTGTGCTGCAGCCACCACGTCCCGCGCCGGGCCTGCTCGCTGCCGGCGCTCAGCACGACGGCGGTGTGCACGAGGTTCTCGTGGTAGTCGTACAGCTCGGGCATCGACGATCGCGACTGGTCACCGATCGGCGCGAACCGATCGAGCGTGGGGACCGTCGCGTGCACCCAGTAGTCGATCGTGTCGCGCGTGTGGGCCGTCAGCGCCGCGAGGTCCTCGCTAGTCGAGGCCTTCCAGTACAGGTAGTTCTCGAAGAGGTTCTTCTGCGCCGTGCCGTAGCCCGTGCCTTCGCGCGATCCGCCGCCGGGCAGCTGCGCGAAGTAGTCGAGCAGCGGGCCGAATTTCTGCGTCTGCAGGAACGTGATCCACGTCGCGTCCTGGGCGGCCAGGGCCCAGAGCATCGTCGCGCGCAGGAAGCTGTAGTGGTAGTTGTTCCCGGGATCGCAGATCGACCATCCCGACCAGGCGTGCGCGACACCGCCCCACGAGGCCGAGGCCGGATTCCACACATTGTGCAGCGCCTGGGCGGCGAGCGCGGCCCATCGCTGGCGCTGCGAGCCGGTCAAGCGGTCGTAACCGTGATCGTACGTCAGCGCGAGCTGCTCGATGAACCATCCGACCTCGAGGTAGGAGTCGCCCGCAAGTGCCGGAACTCCTCCGCCGGCGATCGCCGCCTCGGCCTGCGTCACGAAACGGTCGACGCGCGCGATCGCGTCGTCGATGTACGCCAGCTGGCCCGTGATGCGGAACATGATCACCGAGTGCGTGGCCGAGTACGCGTAGGGTGGGTTACCCAGCAGCGCGGCGTCGGCGGCCGCCCTGAAGCGCGCGTAGACAGGCGAGGACGTCGACACCTGCGTGTAGTCGGTGAGCGCGACAAACGGTCGCGCGGTTGGCAGGTGATACGTGAAGCCCGGGTAGGCTCCGCTCCCCGGCGGTGACGCCTGGCATCCCGTCGAACCGCCACCACCGCCACCGCCGCCGTCGCCACCGCCATCGTCGCCGCCGCCACCGCCCCCCGGAGGCGCCTGCACGACATCGAGGCACGCATTGACCGTATCGAGCGTGAAGCGCACCGGCGCACTGCCCTCCTGGTACATGCGGATGCGCACCGACGAGAGCAGCCTCGTCTCGTCGAGTTCGAGATCGGCGGCGATCGTGCCCTTGTCGCCGAGGCTCGCACGCACCGCCGTGCACGACTCTGCGGTGGTGCTGTCGGCGTAGTACGCCATCGCGCAGAACTGCAGGTCTGACGTGCTCGCGGTGTCGGAGCGCAGGTGCGCGCTGACCTGCAACCGGCGCGCGCGACCGCCCTCGAACGGGTGAATCCACCAGATGTTGTTGCCGTAGCCGTTGATGGCGAGGCGAAGGCTGGCGGCGCCGTCGAGCGGCGCCTCGGTGCTGCGGAACACCGCACTCGACGCATCCTGCGCCTCGAAACCCGCGACGCCCGATTCGAAGCCGGGATCCTGGACGAGGTTCGTGCAGGCGCTACCGGTCACGCGGTTCCGGCACGGCTGGTCACACTCGGCGGCGGCCTCTGGCCCGACGTCACCGCGCACGATCGGCGCACCGCCGAGCGTCAGCAGCCAGGCGCCGACGGCCAACGTCGCGGCGAGCGACCGTCGGCGGGAGGCAGGCGCGGCGGGGCGCGCGAGCGGGAACCTGTCAGCGGGGCGAGGGACCATGGACCTGGGCATGCGATCTCCGGGCGGAGCGGGGAGCACCTCTCGGGATCTATCGGAAACGGCCATCAGGATACGTCACTGCACGTTCCGTCACGCTGCGGAGCGGGTTCGTCACATCGGGCGCGCCCGGAGGGACCTTTCGGCGCACCCTGCTCGTCTGTGACGGCCACAGATCGAGAGCGAGGATGAACCGTATGAGACAGCAGTTCCGCCTGCACGCGTTGGTCATCGGGGTCGGCATGGGCATCGCCTCCACGGCATTTGCGCAGGTGCCCGGGCTGACGATGCCGCCCTCGGGCGACAACCAGCACGCCGTGGTGACGCAGTACATCGGTCCGGTGGCGGTGACGCTCGATTACCGCAGCCCCAACGTCCATGGCCCCAACGGCGAGGATCGCACGGGCAAGATCTGGGGAAGCCTCGTGCCGTACGGCATGGCCACACTCGGCTTCGGCACCTGCGGCACCGACTGTCCCTGGCGTGGCGGGGCAAACGAGAACACCGTGTTCGCGGTGTCGCACGACGTCGAGATCGAGGGCCAGCGGCTGCCGGCGGGCCGCTACGGCGTGCACTTCATTCCCGGGCCAGAGACGTGGACGTTGATCCTGTCGAAGAACGCCACCTCGTGGGGCAGCTTCTTCTACGACGCGAAGGAAGACCAGCTGCGCGTCGTGCTGAAGCCGGCGAAGGCCGAGTACGCCGAGTTCCTGACGTACGAGTTCACGGATCGGCAGCCCGATCGCGCCACCGTCGCCCTGAAGTGGGAGCACCTGCAGGTGCCGTGGACCATCCGCGTGCCCGACGTCACGAGCCTCTGGGTCGAAGCGATGCGGCGCGACATGCGCAACGCCCCCGGGTTCTCGTGGGTGCACCAGCAGGCGGCGGCGCAGTATTGCCTGCAGAACAAGGTGAACCTCGAGGAGGCAGTGGGCTGGGCGCGGCAGGCGGCGACGCCGCAGGTGGGCGGGCAGGAGACGTTCTCCACGCTGATCACCCTGGCGGGGCTGCTCGAGGCCACCGGCAAGGTCGGCGAGGCTGGCACGCTGACCGCGCGGGCCCTGAACCATCCCACCGCCGACGGCATCACGCTGCATCAGTACGGCCGCCAGCTGCTGGCGCAGAAGCGGCTCGCCGACGCGATGACGGTATTCGAGACGAACGCCCGCCGCCAGAACGGCGCCTGGCCCACCGAGGTCGGCCTGATGCGTGGCCACGCCGCCCTGGGGCGCCCCAAGGAGGCGCTCGACCACGCGCGCAAGGCCCTCGCGCAGGCGCCCGACGAACTCAACAAGCGCAACCTCGAGGCCATCATCGCCCGCCTCGAAGCGGGCCAGCCCATCGGCTGAGCCCACGGGAGGCGGCTCCGCCGCCTCCACAGCGCACCGCCGCTGGCCGCGGCGGCTGCAACTGAATCTGGGGTGAATTGGGGTCTGACCCGATTTGGCGGAAATCTCGGTGAGAAACGGGGTTTCTGACGCCGCGCGTCAACGTCCTGAAGGAGCGCGCCGCGACAGCCCGCGGCTGTCGACGCGAGGTGACGATAGCGCCAGCATTCGGTGTTCCGCTCCGCAAGGTGTTGACGCCACGCTGCTTGCAGGCTGGGCGGCACTGCCCCAACGCCGTCTGAGCGCAAGCTGTCGCCGTCCGGGGTCGCGGAGACACCGCGGGATGATGAGGGTCTGACCCTAATTCCAGGATGCGATGCACCCGGATGGGCGCCGGGGATCCGGCAGCACTCCCCGCATCAGCAGGGGCGGCTGCCCGATTCTCAGGGGGTCCGCCGTCGGCGGGAGGTTTGCATGGTGCCGCTGCGGCTGCGGGTGCGCCTGCCTCAGGCGCCCGGGCAACGAGGTGCCGCGTGTATCCCGTGCTTGAGAACGAGCTGCTGTCGCAGGACGTCCACCGCCTCTGGATCGAAGCCCCTCACGTCGCCCGCAAGCGCAAGCCCGGGCAGTTCGTCATCATCCGGGTCGGCGAGGAAGGCGAACGCATCCCGCTGACCATCGCCGACGTGGACACCGCCCGCGGGGCCATCGCCCTCATCGTCCAGGGCGTGGGCAAGTCGACACGAGAGCTGAACCTCGTGCCAGCCGGCGGCACCGTCCTCGACGTGGCCGGTCCCCTCGGGCGCCCCACCCACATCGAGCCCGGCGCCCACGTCTGCTGTGTGGGCGGAGGTATCGGCGCTGCCGTGGTCTATCCCATCGCCTGCGGCGTGAAAGCCAGCGGAGGGCGCGTGACGGCCATCCTCGGCGGGCGCACCAAGGACCTCGTCCTGCTCGAACGCGAGATGCGTGCGGTCGCCGACGCGTGCCACGTCACCACCGACGATGGGTCGGCTGGCGCGAAGGGCCTGGTGACCGACGCCTTGTCGGCGATCATCGCCGAAGGTGTGCGCATCGACGAAGTGGTCGCCGTCGGCCCCGTGCCGATGATGCGCGCCGTGTGCGAGCTGACCCGCCCGCTCGGGCTCAAGACCACGGTCAGTCTCAACCCGGTCATGGTGGATGGCACCGGCATGTGCGGGGGATGCCGGGTCCTCATCGGCGGCCAGCAGAAGTTCGTGTGCGTGGATGGTCCCGAGTTCGACGGGCATCTCGTCGACTTCGGCGAGCTGAGTGCACGTCTGCGGGCCTACCGGTCGCAGGAAGCCGAGTCGCTGACCCACTACTGCGCGTCGCACTGACCGCACGTTACCGAGCCGAGACGGATCATGGCGAAGAAGATCACGCAGAAGACCAAGACCGAGATGCCGTGCCGCGACGCCGGCGAGCGCAGCCGGTCGTTCGACGAGGTGGCCCTCGGCTACACGATCGACATGGCGGTGGCCGAGGCCAACCGCTGCATCGAATGCAAGAACGAGCCGTGCATCGCCGGCTGCCCGGTCGGCATCGACATCCCGACCTTCATCTGCCAGGTCGCCGCCGGCGACTTCCAGGCCGCCTGGCAGACGCTGTCGGCCGACAACCTGCTGCCGGCCATCTGCGGGCGCGTGTGTCCGCAGGAAGAACAGTGCGAGTGCAAGTGCACGCTCGGGCGGAAGTTCGATCCCGTCGCCATCGGCAGGCTCGAGCGATTCGTGGCCGATCATGCCGCGTCGCAGGGATGGCAGGTCGGCGGCACGATCGCGCCGCCGTCCGGACGCGCCGTGGCGGTGGTGGGGTCGGGTCCCGCCGGACTCACCGCGGCGGCCGACCTCGCGCGGCTCGGGCACAAGGTGACGATCTTCGAAGCCCTCCACAAGCCTGGTGGCGTGCTGGTGTACGGCATCCCCGAGTTCCGCCTGCCCAAGACGATCGTCTCGCGCGAGGTGCAAGCGCTCGAGCAACTGGGCGTCGAGATCAAGACCAACCACGTCATCGGACGTACGTTCACGGTCGATGACCTGTTCGACGAACTGCGCTACGACGCGGTGTTCATCGGGACGGGTGCCGGACTTCCCCACTTCCCGAAGATTCCCGGCGTGAACCTCATCGGCGTCTACTCCGCCAACGAGTACCTCACGCGCTCCAACCTGATGAAGGCGTACCGGTTCCCCGAGAGCGACACGCCCATGATCCGCGCGCGCAATGTCGCGGTGATCGGCGGCGGAAACACGGCGATGGACTCGGTGCGCACGGCCAAGCGTCTCGGGGCCGACCACGCCTACCTCGTCTACCGTCGGTCGCGCGACGAGATGCCCGCGCGCCACGAAGAAATCGAACACGCCGAAGAGGAAGGGATCGAGCTGCTGCTGCTGGCCGCGCCGATCGAAATCGTCGGGGATGCCGAGTCGCGGGTTCGTGTGCTGCGGTGCGAACGGATGGCGCTGGGCGACCCCGACGCGTCAGGCCGCCGGAGCCCGGTGCCCATCCCCGGGTCGGCATTCGACCTGGAGGTCGAGGTGGTCGTCTTCGCCGTCGGCCAGGGCGCGAACCCGCTCATCAGCGGCACGACCCCGGACCTGCCGGTCAACAAGTGGGGCAACATCGTCGCCGACGACGCGACCGGCGCCACGCAGAAGCGCGGCGTTTTCGCTGGGGGCGACATCGTGACCGGCGGCGCCACCGTGATCTCGGCCATGGGCGCCGGCCGCCGTGCCGCGCAGGCGATTCACGCGTTTCTCACCGCCCCCGCCGCAGCGCCGGATACGCCAATTGGGGTCTGACCCGAATTGGCGCGAAACTCGATGAGAAACGCCGTTTTCGACGCACCTGGTTGCCAGGGCCGTCCGAGGAGGAGCCGCCCGGCTCCTCGCCGTTGCGCGGGCGGGCAGATGTGCAACGCCGCAGATGCAATGGATGGGCGATCGGCGAACCCCAGGAGTTCACTGACCTTACCGCCGCGGTAGCCCCTGCGGCGTCACGCGGGAACCTGAAACCGGCACCCGCAGTTGTCGCGACGACAACTGCGGATGATGAGGGTCTGACCCCAATTCCACGGTCAGCAGCGGTCGGGGGGCTTCTGACCGTCCCGACGGGACGGGTGGGGCACGGCTCAGGTGGGGACGCCCAGCCGCGGCAGCACCCAGACCTGCAGGGCAAACCACGCCACCAGGACACCGAGCATGATCAGTGCATCCTGCATCGGAACTCTCCCTCTCGGCGGGTCAGGCGCCCGCGGTCACGACCCGCAACGCACGCTGCAATCGGGCGTCGGCATCCTGCATCAGCGGCGCCATCGACGGATGCTGCACCAGGCCGAACATCGCCTCGGGGCGGATGATGCTCACGGTCGTCGCATCCCCATCCTCCCACACGCAGGCGTTGCACGGCAGCAGCAGCCCGATCCCGAGGTCGGCCGACAGCGCGTGATGCGCCAGCGTCGGGTTGCACGCGCCCAGGATCACATAGCGGCGAAAGTCGATGCCGAGTTTCGCCTTGAACGTGGCGGTGACGTCGATTTCGGTCAGGACGCCAAAACCCTCGGTCTTGAGCGCCGCCACCAGGCGCCCCCTGGCATCATCGAACGACACGCCGGGCAGCCGGGCCGTGTGGCCAAGGCGCTCGAGTGCCGGATTGTCTGCAGGCATCAGGATCTCCACGAATCGTCAACACGCGCGTCGAGCGCTGTTGCGGGTGTTCGTAAGATGCCACCCGACGCCGATTGGTCACACACCGGTCGCTGGGTCGTGCCGCAAGCCGTCGCGGCACGACACACCGGCATGGTGTAGCCTGTCGCGACTCACCGCACCTGCTTCGACGCCAGGGTTGTGCCGGCGCGGCGACGCTCGCTCCTCTCGGGCCACCATCACGCATGACGACACCCCCTCGCCTCCGTCCGACGCTGAGCCGGCGTGAACTCATCGCCTACGGCCTGCTCTTCATCGGTCCACTGGCCCCCGTCGGCGTCTTCGGCGTCCTCGAGGCCCGCACCGGCGGCGCCGTGGCCCTCGTCTACGTCCTCGCCACGGTCGGCATGGCCTTCACCGCCTGGTCGTACGCCGAGATGTCGCGCGTCGTTCCGCATGCCGGATCGGTGTTTGCCTATGCCCGCGAAGGCATCGGTGGCACCGCGGGGTTCTTCGCCGGATGGCTCGCCCTGCTCGACTACCTGCTCATCCCGTCGGTCGCCCTGCTGTTCACCGGCATCGCCATGCACGCGCTCGTTCCCACGGTGCCCGCGTGGGTGTTCACGCTCGTCGCCTTCGCCCTGACCACCGCCCTCAACCTTGCCGGCGTCAGCCTCGCGGCACGTGTCGGCACCATCGTCCTCGTCGCCGAGATCATTGTCCTGCTCGTCTTCATCGCCGCCGCGATCGTCGTCCTCGTCACCGACGGCCCGACACGGGGATGGCTGTCGCCGCTCACCGGCACGGGCACGACCACGCTCAGCGCGGTCGTCGGTGCCGTCTCGGTCGCCGTCTTGTCATATCTCGGATTCGACGCCATCGCCTCGTTTGCCGAGGAAACGGTGGGCGACTCGCGCGAGGTCGGCCGCGCCATCCTCTTCTGTCTCGCCGTCTCCGGTGTGCTGTTCGTCATCCAGACGTGGCTGGCGTCGCTCATCAGCCCCATCGATCCCGCCGTGCTGGCCAGTCACCCCGAACGCCAGGGGACGGCGTTCTACGACCTGACGCGAGAGTCGGTCGCACCGTGGCTCGCGACTGTGCTCGCCCTCACCAAGGCCATCGGCCCTGCGTTTGCCGCGATGACCGGCCAGGCTGCCGCCTCACGCCTGCTCTTCGGCATGGCGCGCGATGGCCGCCTGCCGGCGCGGCTCTCGCACGTCGACGCGAAGAAGGGCGTGCCACAGGTGGCCGTCGTCACTGCCGCCGCGCTGACGATGGTCGTCTCGCTGTGGGCAGCACGGCGCGCCGACGGCCTCGGATTGCTGGTGTCGATCGTCGATGTCGGCGCGCTCGCCGCCTTCACCCTGCTCCACGCGTCGGTCGTCGGCTACTTCGTGGCGCGTCGTCGCGCGCCCCACACGCTGCTGCACGTCATGATTCCCGCGGCTGGCGCCATCGTGACGGTGTGGGTGCTGGCCGAGGCGAGCCGCCTGGCGCAGGTCGTCGGCATCGCGTGGTTCGTCGCAGGCCTCGTCGTGCTGCTCGCGCAGCGCCGTGCGCCCGGCAGCGCGACACGCGCCTGAGACATCTGCCTCCGTCGTCTCGAGCGGCTCGAACACACTCGCGTGGACGACACGGAGGCGCGCAGCCGGATCGGTGGCGACGAATCCATGCAACAAGCTGCCCGGGATGATCCATGATGCACGCGGCAGGCGGCATGCCCGGGCACGCGCCCGGCAGACCAGCCCGACTGTCGCATCATCCCCGTCGTGGAGGCACTCGTGGCAAAGAAGACCGCACCCCGTTCACCGGACGTTCCCGACAGCCACGAACCCCCGCTGACGCGGACCCAGCAGCGAGAACTGGCGCGGGCGCGGAAGGCGCTCACGCAGGATCTCGACGAGTTCCTGGCCCGCGAACTCGAGTGCACGCCCAGGGACTTCATCGACGAGGGCTGGCGGGTGTTCGAGTTCGCCGACGTGAGCACGCGGGCCATCGTCGACATCCTGCGCGACGACGTGGTGCTCAGGGTCGAAGCGCCGATCATGCGCGTCCCGGCCGACAAGACGGCCGCAGCACGCCTGGTGCGCGAGCTGCTCGAAGTCAACTTCTTCACCGTGGGCCGGGCCCGCGTGGCGCTCGCCGCGCGCGACGTGGTGGCCGTGGCCATGCTCTCGGCGACCGACATCACCAAGGACGACATCGCCCCGTGCCTGCGCGACACGGCGACGCTGGCCAGCCTGCTCGCCGAGGGCCTGAAGAAGAAGTACGGCCCCGCCCCGGCGGCACGGCGTGCCACGCGCGCGAAGGCCAGCAAGGCCTGAGTCGCAACCTTCGCGCATCGCCACTCGTATTCCCGGCAGGATCCGACTCCCCTGCTGGGAATGGCATCACGGCCGGCAGCCGGGCCATGGAATACTGAGCACAGCGTCGTCGCGGGAGGTCCCGGCGCGACGCGGGGCCCCGACGCATGCCAGCACCCGATCGACACATCACCGCACGCGACATCATTCTCGAGATCGTGCACAACATGCGCGAGGGCATCGAGCCGATGCTCTACTCGTCGCTCGCGCCCGCGGTCTACCAGGTCTTCGTCCACGCCGACGACTTCGAGCGCCTCTGCCCGGTGGCGGCGCGCCTGGTCGACGAGGCCCGCCGCGCGCTCGACGAGGCCGTGGACGAGCTGAACGGCGGCTCGCCGATCGTGCCGGCGTTCCTCAGGAAGCGCCTGGCACGCACACCGAAGGTCGAGGGACCGGCCGACGGATGGGTCATCCACCTCCAGGCCGATCCGGATGGCGACCTCGGCCGCGGACACATCGCCGTCACGTCGGAGCTGAGCCTGCCGCAGCGTCAGCAACTCGAGGGCACCGAGACGAAGCGCGTCACGACGGTGAATCGCGGAACGGGTAGCGAGACCAGCCGCCAGATGGTGGCGGCCGCGGCGCCCGGCACGGCGCGCACGCCCCTGGCCACGCTCACGTACACCGACGATGCCGGCCCGCACACGTTTGCCATCGACAAGGACCGCATCGTGATCGGGCGTGGCGGCATCGGCTACTGGGTCGACCTGAAGCTGCAGGCCGCGCCCGACGTCTCGCGCGAACACCTGCGCCTCAGGCGCGACGCGCAATCGGGAACGTTCTTCGTCAAGGATCTCTCGTCGTTCGGCACCACGATCGACGGCGTGCCCGTGCCGTGCAGCCTCGAGGTGATCGACGGCCAGAAGCGCGACCTCGAGATCGAGGTGCCGCTGCCCCCCCGGGCCAGGCTCGTGCTCGCCGGGATGGTGACGCTGCAGTTCGAGCGCCGCGAGGCGGGGCAATGATCCGGGCCGCAGGCGACTCCCACCCAGGCCTCCAGCGCGATCAGAACGAGGATCGATTGCTGATCGACCCAGCCCGCGGCCTGTACGCGGTGATCGATGGTGTCGGCGGTCACGCGGGCGGCGAGCGGGCATCGGCCATCGCGTTCGACCTGCTCTCGACGCGCCTGTCGCGCGAGACGGGCTCGCCCGCCGAGCGCCTGCGCGAGGGCATCGCGCTGGCCAACAACGCGATCCTCGACGAAGCCCGCCGCGACCCATCGCTCGACGGCATGACGTGCGTGCTCACCGCCGCCCTCGTCTCGGGTCACGACGTGACCATCGGGCACGTCGGCGACACGCGCCTCTACAAGCTGCGCCACGGCCGCATCGAGAAGATCACGCGCGATCACTCGCCCGTAGGCGAGCGCGAAGACGCCGGAGAGATCTCCGAGGCCGAGGCGATGCACCATCCACGTCGCAACGAGGTCTACCGCGACGTGGGTGCGCAGCCCCATGCGCCCGACGATGCGGGCTTCATCGACATCGTCGAGTCGACGCTGGAGGCCGATGCGGCCCTCGTCCTGTGCAGCGATGGACTGAGCGACCAGGTGTCGTCGCTCTCGATCCGCCGCATCGTCGAGTCGCACGCCGGCGACCCCGCCGCCAGTGTGGCGGAACTGATCCGCGCCGCCAACGACGCGGGCGGCAAGGACAACGTCACCGTCATCGTGGTCGAGGGCCCAGCATTCGGGCGTGGCGCGCCGCGGGCCGCCGCCGCGACGACGACGGCCGCTCCAGCGCCCAAGGTCCCGTCGCTGGCGCGTTCAGCGCTGCTGCTCTGTCTCGGTGTCGTCCTGGGCCTCGCGCTCGCCCTGGCAGCGGTCTGGTTCCTGCGCCCAGACCTCCTGCGGCCGCTGCCGCAGCCGAACCTCGCGCCGGCGAGCGACGCGCAGCGCACGTGGCGCGTCGGCCTCGACGCGGGCGCAGACGCCGCGTCGATTGGCGATGCGCTGGCGCAGGCACGTGCAGGCGACGTGATACGCCTGGCACCCGGCGACTATCGCGAGGCGATCACCATCGACCGCGCCGTCACGCTGATCGGCGAGCCCGGCGCGGTCATCCGCGCGCCGCTGGGCACGGTGGCACCATGGACGGCCATCGCGGTCACGGCCGACGTCGAGGTTGAACTCCTGGCTCTCGACATTGCCGGTGCCGACGGCCAGCCGGTTACGACCGGCATTGCCGTGGGCGCGGGCTCGCTCCGCATGATCGGCGTGGCGATCAGCGGTGCCACCGACAACGCGATCGCGATCGCGGCAGGCGCGCGTGCCGACATCCAGGGCGTCACGGTGCGCGACAACCCGGGAGCCGGCATCCGCATCGCGCACGGCGCCGACGTGCGCGTCAGCCACTCGGCCGTCATGCGCAACGGATCGGGCTCACGCCCTGCCAGGGCGGGCATCGTCTTCGAGGCCGGCGCGAGCGCCACGCTCGTCGGCAACGCCATCGGCGACAACGGCGGAGGGGCGATCGCCGGCGCCGACACCGCGGCGCTCGTCGCGATCGCGCACGACAACGTGCTGCACCCGGCACCGCGGTTGCAGCCACGTCGTCCGGCGCCGTCGACCGCGGCACGCACACCGTCGCCGCAGGCACCGCGATGATCCTGTCACTCGATCGCGTGTTCGCGCACTATCGGCTCCAGCGGCGCCTCGGGGGCGGCGGCATGGGCGAGGTGTACCTCGCCACGACCGACGACGGGCGCTACGTCGCGCTCAAGCTGATTCCGATCCGCGACGACAGCGACTCGCGCGACATCGTCGCCGCCGAGCGCGTCGGCGCGCAGTTGCAGCAACTGTTCGGCGCGTCGGATCCCCACGTGCCGGCCGTGCATGCCGTGGGCGAACACGACGGCTACTTCTTCATCGAGATGGAGTACATCGACGGCCACGACCTCGAGGAACTCATCGCGAGCGGCATGGCTCCCGGGCGTGCGGCCGGCATCGCACGCGAAGTCGCCCTCTTCCTCGAGCGCGCGCACGGCTTCAACGCCAACGTCGGCGGCCGCGAGTTCGGGGCGCTCGTCCACGCCGACCTCAAGCCCAGGAACATCCGCATCAACAGTGACGACGCCGTCAAGGTGCTCGACTTCGGCATCTCGAAAGGGCTGTCGCTGACGGGGCGCCTCACGACGGCCGCGTTTGGCAGCCGGTTGTACATGTCGCCCGAGTGGCTCGACACCGGGCGTCTCGATCGCCACGTCGATCTGTGGGCACTCGGCGTGGTGCTGTACGAGATGCTCGCGGGTCACCTGCCGTACAGGACCGAGAGCGCCCGCGATCTCGAGTTGCAACTGCGCGACGGCCGACCGCCGCTGCCGTTGCCCGAGACGTGCCCGGTGTCGCTGCAGCGGGTGGTACTCAAGATGCTCGCCTCGGCCCTGCCCGCACGCTACGAGTCGGCCGCGGCGATTCGCGCAGATCTCGACGCGTGGCTCGAGGGGCGATCGACATCGGCCGACGAGGAGTGGGCACGACGACTCACCGACGAGGCGACGCGACGGACGCCGCGTCCGCCGGCCGCAGACGCTCCGGCCCTGCCGGTTGCCGCCGACGCCACGCGGCGCTCTGTTCCGCCACCCATCCTGCCGACCCCGGACGGCGAATCGACGACGCGCCTGGCACCCGGCCCCGTCGCCCCACCGCCGTTTCTCGGCACGACCGACACCACGGCGCTGCCGCGGCCTGCGCCGCCGCTCAC
This sequence comes from Acidobacteriota bacterium, assembly GCA_016789685.1. Classification (GTDB taxonomy): domain Bacteria; phylum Acidobacteriota; class Vicinamibacteria; order Vicinamibacterales; family JAFNAJ01; genus JAEUQQ01. Next base: position 12,869 of record JAEUQQ010000150.1, read on the forward strand.
GCGGGCGCAGGTCTGGCTGCGCCGGGCCTTCATGGCAATGGTGCTGGGGTTGGTCGTCAACGAGTACGCGGCGTGCCGAGCCGCATCGACATTGCGGGCCGAGCTGCCGACACGCGAAGCCGCGGATCTCGATGACGCCTGGCTCCGCTACCAGTCGGTGCGATCGCGCAGCCTGCTCGGCATGGGCTACCGCCCGGCCAACGGGGCGATGCGCGAGGCGCTGGTGACGAACGCCGAACGCATCATCGCCGACTTCAGGCACGATCGCCCGACCGTGCGCGAGCGGCAGTGGCAGCAGGCGCGGACGTGGCTCGCCGGCGCCCTCCGCCTCGATGCCGGCGACGCCGCGCTGACGGCACGCCTGCGGTACTGCGAAGGCCAGCTCAGTCGCATCGATGGCGAGGCGCGCATGCGCACGAAGCGGCAGGAAGCCGACCGCCTGCTGCACGACGCCGTCTCGCGTTTTGAAGAGGCCACCCGCCTCGACCGCAGCTGGCCCGACCCGTGGCTCGGCCTCCTCCGCACCTACATCTACGGCCTCGATGACCCGGCGCGCGCCGTCGAGGCCCTCAACGAAGCCGAACGGCGGGGGCATCGCGCAGGCCGCCGCGAGTTCGTGCAGTTGGGCGAATCACACTTCGCCCTCGCCGAACGCAGCCGCCGCGAGTGCGACAAGCTGCCCGCCGAGCAGCAGTGCGGCTGCCTCCAGCGCGCCGACGCGAGCTACCGGCAGTCGGTATCGTGGTTCGAGCGCGTGACCAGCGACGCCGATGCGTCACGCAGCCTCGTGCGCGCGCACGACCGCCAACTGGCGGCTGCCTCGCGCATCTACGAACTCGGCTGCACCGCCGACCTTCCAGGCACCGACGCCCCCTGAGCCATGGCGCACACCTACTCCACCCCTGAATCGCGGGCCCAGGCTCGGCAGCGGCGCTCGGGCCCCACACTCGATCTGGAACTGATCCTGCTGGCCGCCGCATCGCTGCTGCTCGTTGGCGCCATGTGGATCGTCGGCGCGGCGGCGAACGCCTCGATCGACGAGACCAGCGCACGGCTCGCGTCTGGCACGGCCGTCGATCTCAACACCCTCGCCACTGCCGAGGCGCTCGCCCCGCAGCTCGTCGTCTTCGGCGATCCGCGCGAGCGGCTGTTCGTCGCACGCGAGGTCGTCGATTTCGTGTCGGGCGGCGGAACGGGCCCGACCTCGCGGCGGATGTTGCCCAACGTCGGCGCGCTGTCACGCATCACCGTCGATGCCCGTCGAATCCGCACCACCACGGGCCTGACGACCCTGCAGACCCGCCTGCGCGAGATCAGGGAGCGCCGCGGCGGCACCGATCCAGAGCGGCTGGGCCTCTTCACGTCGGCACAGATCGCCTCGTTGAAGCCCCGGTTCGTCGTGCGCGACCGCGCGGCGGTGACGTCGGCGATCCGCTGGCACGTGGCCGGTGTCATCGCCGCGTTCCTGCTGGCGTACGGCGTCCGCCGGTGGCGGCATGCCACTGGCGATCCCTTCGTGCTGCCGGCGCTGCTGACACTGTGCGCCCTCGGCATGGCGATGATGGTGAGCCTCCGCGACCCACTGCGCGACGTGCTGCTCGTCGTGCCGTTCGCGCAAGGCACCATCGCCGGCGCGCTCGTGCTGCTGGCGGCCAGCCTTGTCGATCTCGAGCGCTCGCTGCTGCCGCGACTGAGCTACGTGCCGCTCGCGCTGGCGCTCATCCTGTCGCTGCTGCTCGTCACGATCGGCAGCGGGCCAACCGGTAGCGACGCCCGCGTGAACCTCTTCGGCGTGCAGCCGGTCGATGCGATTCGCCTGCTCGTCACGCTCTTCCTGGCCGGGTACTTCGCCCGGCGATGGGAAGCGCTGCGCGAGTTCGAAGACACCGGCCAGGAACTCGGCGGCGCCTGGCGCGTCCTGAAACCGCCTCGGAGGCAGGACCTGATCCCCGTCGTGGGCGGCATCATCGTCGTGCTGACCGCGTTCTTCCTGCAGAAGGATCTCGGACCGGCGCTGATGGTGGCCTGCGTGTTCCTCGCGATGTACGGCGTCGCGCGCAACCGCTGGATGGTCACCCTGGCCGGCCTCGCCGTCATCGTCGGCGGCTTCGTCGCCGGCTACGTGTTGCGCATCTCGGCGACGCTCGTCGCACGCATCGAGATCTGGAACTCGCCCTGGGACAACGGAGCGCGCGGGGGCGACCAGGTCGCCCAGGCACTGTGGGCGCTCGCGGCCGGCGGCTGGTTCGGCAGCGGGCTCGGACAGGGCATGTCGCACGTCGTGCCGGCGGCGCACACCGACCTGATTCTCGCGGCGCTCGGCGAGGAACTCGGCGTCGCCGGGCTCATCGTCGTGGCTGGCCTCTACGCGGTGCTGGTGTGGAGGGGCTTCCGTATCGCCCGTCGCGCCCATGGCGAATACTCGACGCTGCTCGCTACCGGCGTGACGCTCGGACTCATCCTGCCCGTCGTCCTCATCGCCGCGGGCCTGCTCGGCCTGGTGCCGCTCACGGGCGTCGTCACGCCATTCCTCAGCTACGGCCGATCGGCACTGATTGCAAACTTCGCGGCCGTCGGCGTGCTGCTCGCCATCGCGGATCGCGCACGCGCGCCAGAGCCGCCATCGCCGTTCGCCGCGGGGATCACGCGCCTCTGGCAGGTTGCCGCGGGCGTCGGGGTCATCCTGCTCGTGGTGACGGCGCGCACGCAGACCTGGCAGGCCGACGAAGTCATGACGGCGGGTGCGCTCACGCGGCAGGGTGACGGCATGCGCCGCTACAGCTACAACCCGCGCCTGCTGGCGGTCGCCGACCTGATCACGCGCGGGACGATCTTCGATCGCCGCGGCGTGCCGCTGGCGACGAGCGACGCCAGGATGCTGGCGACGCATGCGGCCTCGCTGCGCGCGCTTGGCGCCGACGTGAGCGGCTGTGTTGACGAGGAGCGCCGTTGCTACCCGTTCGGCGGGCCGTTTTCGCACCTGCTCGGCAATGCTGACACCGAGAGCAACTGGGCCGCGTCGAACACGTCGTTCGTCGAGCGCGATCGCGACGCGCGGCTGCGCGGCTACGACGACCAGGCGCGCAGCGTCGACGTGGTCGATCGGGCCGACGACTCGCATTCGCGCACCATCCGGCGCAATCTCAAGGTGCTGCTTCCCCTCTGGCGGCATCGGCACGACCTCGATCATCCCGAGGCCCAGGCCCTGCTGGCGCAACCACGCGACGTGACATTGTCGATTGATGCGCGCCTGCAGCAGCGCACCGCCACGCTGCTGCGCGAGCGCCTCGCCGCCGCAAAGCTGCGGCGTGGCGCAGCCGTCGTCGTCGATGCGACCACCGGGCAGTTGCTGGCGTCGGTCAGTTATCCCTGGCCCGACGATGGCCCCGGGGCGAGACGCGCCGCAACAGCCGACGATGCGGCAGACGCGTTGCTCGATCGCGCACGCTACGGGGTGTATCCACCGGGCTCGACGTTCAAGCTCGTGACGGCCGCCGCCGTCCTGCGCACGTCGCCGGCGCTCGCCGACGAGCACCTCATCTGCCGACGGCTCGATGATGGCCGTGTCGGCAACGTCGTGGCGGGGTGGAGGCGTCCGGTGCGCGACGACATCACCGACACCCAACCGCACGGCGACGTCACGCTCGAGCCTGGGCTCGTGCACTCGTGCAATGCCTACTTCGCCCAGCTCGGCGCGCGCCTTGGCGCGGCGGGCCTGCGCGACACGGCTGCGCTGTTCGACATCAGCCTCGCGCGCGGTAACGACGCCGGGCGGGTGCGCGACACCCTGCCCTTTGCGTCGTACGGGCAGGGCGATGTCGTCGCCACGCCGTTCCGGATGGCCCGTGTCGCATCGGCCATCGCGGCGGGCGGCGTGCTGCAGCCCGCGCGGACGATCATCGACGGCGGCGCCGCAGACGAGGCCCAGCCCGTGCGTGTGCTCGACGCCGCCAGCGCGCGCCGGTTGGCCGACGCGATGCGGCAAGTCGTCGTGGCGGGGACTGGGCGGGGGCTGATGGCCCATCCCGAGCTCGTCGCCGGCAAGACCGGCACGGCCGAGATCGAGGGCGCTCCCTCGCACTCGTGGTTCGTCGGGTTCGCGCCGCACGGGTCGGGCTCCACACGGATCGCCTTCGCGGTGATCCTCGAGAACGGCGGCTACGGCGGCCGCGCCGCGGCGCCGCTGGCCGGAGACATCGTGACCGCCGCCCGTGAACTCGGCATCATTGGCGCATCGGCGCCCGTACCGGGTTCGGCTCCGCGCGAGTGACCCACCGCGCAAGAGGATGTGAGACGTGGCCATTCGTGATCGGATTCTCGACATCGAGCAGCGGCTCAAGCGGCTGGCCGGCGAACCCGCCGCCACGGAACCGCTCGAGATTCGCCAGGCGATCGTCCTGGCCGTCGTCGACCTGACGCGGCCGGCGGGTCGCGGCACGCGCGTGCTGCCATTCGACCGGATTGCCGTGGACCTTGTGGCGCCGACCGCCGATGCGCGCCGCGTCTTCGAGGCGGTGTTTGCGCGCGACGAGGGCCTCGAGGGCGCGATCGCCAAAGCCCTGGCCGCCGCCGGGTGTGCGCCGGCGCAGGCGCCGGCCATCGACGTGCACTACCGCAAGCGTGCCCTCGACGGCTGGCCCGCTGGCCAGCACTTCGCCGTGACGGGCAGGGCCGACACCGTGAAGGCCCCCGGGGCGCCTGCGCCGCCGGTTGCCGCGGCCCCGGCAGTCGCCGGCCTGCCGCTGGTCACGCTCAAGGTGGTCAGGGGCAAGGCCAACCGGCGCAGCCTCGAGCTGCGCGCCGAGCGCATCAACATCGGCCGGCAGGAGGACGTGAGCGATCGCGAGCGCCGGCTCGTGCGCCGCAATCAACTCGTGTTCGTCGAGGGCGAGGCCCTGAGCGAGTCGGTGTCGCGCGCGCACGCGCACCTCAGGTGCACCGATGCCGGCGAATGCCGCGTGCGCGACGACAACTCGGCCTATGGCACGCGCATCGTGCGCGGCGGCCAGACGATCGACGTCCTGCCGACCAACACGCGGGGCGTGCGGCTGCAGTCGGGCGACGAACTGCACCTGGGACGCGTCATCGTGCAGGTCGGCCTGGCCTGATCCCACCCGTCGCGTGGCCGCTGGTGCGTAGGGACGCGGGCATCGTGCATACTAGCGCGATGGACGATCGTGTCTCAGACATCCGCCGCGACTACGTGAAGGCCCAGTTGCGGCTCGAGGACCTCGACCCCGATCCCGTTGCGCAGTTCAAGCAGTGGCTCGACGCGGCCATTGGCACCGGCATGCCCGACCCGAACGCGATGAGCCTCGCCACGGCGACGCCGGCGGGCGAGACGTCGTTGCGCACGGTGCTGCTCAAGGGCTACGACGAAGACGGGTTCCTGTTCTTCACGAACCTCGAGAGCCACAAGGCGCAGCAGATTGCCGCCAACGCGCACGTGTCGCTGCTGTTCTTCTGGCGCGAGCTCGAGCGGCAGGTGATCATCAACGGCAGCGCGGCACGGCTGCCGCTGTCGCGGGTCGCCGACTACTTCTTTTCGCGGCCACGCGAGAGCCGGATCGCCGCATGGGTCTCGCCGCAGAGTCGCGTGATCGACGCGCGCCGGTCGCTCGAACTCGCATTCGAGCAGATGCTCCACAAGTTCGGGCAGGGCGAGATTCCCGTGCCGTCGTTCTGGGGCGGCTACCGCGTTGTTCCCCGCACGATCGAATTCTGGCAGGGCGGTGCGCACCGGTTGCACGATCGTTTCCAGTACCAGCGTGGCGAGCACGGGTGGACGATCGCGCGGCTGGCACCGTAACGTGCGCGGCGCGCTTGCATCGGTCGCGGCGCCCGGCTAGAGTCGCCCGCACCGACATTCGTTGCCCCGGGAGGATCTGCATGCGCGTCCGTGTCGTCGTGTTCCTGGCAGCCTCATGCCTCGCCCTCGCATCGATTGCGTCACTCGATGCCGCGAAGAAGCCCCGCACGCCGTACAGCTACTACCTCACCGGCAGCGCCGCAGACGTCACGCCGCCCACCAGCGCCGGCACGGTCCTCATGGGTGGCGGCACCGACGTCGATGACGCGTTCCGCTGGCAGATTGCACGATCGGGTGGCGGCGACTTCGTCGTGATCCGCGCGACCGGCACGAACGGCTACAACAAGTACATCAATCGCCTGGGCACGGTCGACTCGGTCGAGACGCTGGTCATCCCCAGCATCGACGCCGCCAACGACCCGTTCGTGATCACGACGATTGCGAACGCCGAGGCGCTCTTCATCGCCGGCGGCGACCAGGCCGACTACCGCAACTACTGGAAGGACACGGGCGTCGAAGGGGCCATCGCCAGCCTGGTGGCGCGCGGCGTGCCGATCGGCGGGACCAGCGCGGGCCTGGCGATCCTCGGTGAGATCGCGTACACGGCGGTCAACGGCACGATCACGTCGAGCGAAGCCCTCGCCAACCCCTACGACACGCGCGTGACGCTCGAGACCGGCTTCGTCGCGTTGCCGTTCCTCGCGGGGACGGTCACCGACAGTCACTTCGTCGAGCGCGATCGCATGGGCCGCACCGTGGCGTTCGTCGCCCGCAACGTGCAGGACGGCCTCGCGTCGCCCGCGCGTGCGATCGGCATCGACAGCCTGACGGCGCTGCTCGTCGACGGTGACGGCACGGTGTCGGTGGTGGGCAGCGGCGCTGCGTATTTCATCGCGAGTGCGGGAGTTCCGACGGTCTGTGCGCCTGGACTGCCACTGACCTACGCGAACCTCGGGGTCTACCGCGTCAGCGCAGGCGCGACGTTCGACCTCGTGTCGTGGACCGGCGCGGGTGGCACGCCGTACACGATCTCGGCACAGGCCGGTGCACTGTCGTCGTCGATCGCGACGGTGTACTGAGCGCGTCGCGCCGGCGTCAGCCGCGCATGCGGACGTTCCTCCCCTCCGCGGCGCCGGTCAGCGAACGACCGAGCTCACTTGGGCGCCTCCCCGCCCACCCGCGTCACCTGGCCGGCCGACACCGTGACCCAGGCGGGCGCGGTGCGCACGCCGCCGTGGTCGATCTGCACGCGGTAGCGTCCCGGTCGAAGTCGCGCGACGCCGAACCAGCCGTTGCCGTCGACGTCGACGCGCGTCGTGCGCCGGAACCAGCCTGCGCGCCTCACCAGCGCATGGGCGGTGCCGGTCGTGACCGCAGTCTGCCCGGCGATGGCGCCGGTGTCTGGCTGCGCGACCCACGGCAGCGTGGGAAACGGCGCGGGGCGCGCAAACGCCGCGGGTGCGCTCGCGACGCCGTCCGCGAGGAAGGCGAACCGATCCACGCCCACCGCCGCCACGTCGGCCAGCGATGGGGGTTCGGTGGCCGGCCGCACCTCGTCGGGCAACACCGGGCTGGCATACGAGAAGAACGACACGCCGAGCAACCGCTGCATCGAGGTCGCCACACGCGCCCGTGCGACCTGCGCCAGCGTGTGGGCCGGCGTGTTGCGATAGGCGCCGAGCCCGGTCACGATCGCGCGCCCGTGCCCGTGCGCCTTCTCCCAGCGCACCCATCCGTCGAACCAGCCGCGCACCCTGTCGTCGGTCTCGCGCGCGTAGTTCATCGGCACGGCGATGTCGATCAGCCCGTCGTTCAGCCACGCATGCCAGTCCTGGAACACGCGCTGCATGGGCGCGGTGTCGGCGAAGTCGCGCTCACCGGCCGGTGGCGCGCCCCAGGGGATCACCGCCGCGCTGACGATGATGCGTGCCTTGGCCGCGCGCGCCTCGAGCGCCACGCGGCGCACGAGGTGTGTCACCTGCTGTCGCCGCCACATCGTCCACTGTTCGTCGCCCGGACCAGGCACATCGTGGCGGCCGGTGGCCGCCTGGAAGCGGCGAAGGCTGACCGCGTTGTAACCGACGGCCGCACCGCGTGGCAGCCGCTCCTCGGTTTCCGGGTAGCGGATGTAGTCGAAGTGAATGCCGTCGATGTCGTAGTCGCGCACGAGCGAGACGTAGACCCCGGCCAGGAAGTCGGCCGCGGCCGGGTGTCCCGGATCGAGGAAGTAGCCCACCGGAAACAGGTGGTCGCCGGCCGGCGTCGCGGTGAACCAGTTGTCGTCGCCGGGTTGCCCTGGCCCGTGCCGGTGGAACAGGTGTCGCGGGTCGGCTGGCGGCGCGTCGTTGCGCCACACGGGCATCGCGTTGACCCAGGCATGCACCGACAGCCCGGCGCGGTGCCCTCGCTCGATCACGTACGCCAGCGCGTCGAATCCCGGCGTGTAGGCCGGATCTGCAAGCGGCGGCTCGTTGCTTTTCAGGTAGAGGACGTCACCGCGTCGCCGCACCTGGACGAACAGCGTGTTGAGGCGCGCGCGCAGCGCCGCCGCGACGAGTTCGTCGGCCTCGGCGGGAGAACGAATGCCCGCGTGGAAGGCATCGACCCACAACGCCCGCACCTCGGGAGGGTCGAGCCCCGCGTCCTGCCCTGCCGCTGGGCCCGCATGGAAAAGGAAGACAGCCAACGAGACGACGAGCAGGGAGCGGGGCGAACGGCGATGGCAGCGCACGACGACACTGTCTGCCATTCACCCCGCGTTCCGCAACCGCCGCCGGCAGTGTAGGCTGTCACCACCCAGGCCCCCTTGCCGATGCCCATGCTCACTGCACCACGACGAACGGCCGCGACGACCACGCTCACCCTCGCCCTGCTCGCGCACATCGCGCTGCTCGCGGCGACCTACCCCGCGCCCAACGGTCGCGTCAACGACTTCGCGCACATCCTCGACGAGACCGCCGAGCAACAACTCGTCACCATCGTCAACGACGTCGAGCGCCAGACGAAGGCCGAACTGGCGATCGTCACCGTCACGTCACTCGACGGGCAGAGCGTCGAGGAATACGCCGACGGCCTGTTCAAGGCCTGGGGTATCGGCAAGAAGGACGCCGACAACGGCCTCCTGATCCTCGTCTGCCCCGATGAACGCGTGATGCGCATCGAGGTCGGCTACGGCCTCGAGGGCATCCTGCCCGACGGCCTCGCCGGACAGGTGATCCGCAACGAGTTCACGCCCGCCTTCCGCGACGGCAACTACCCGCGCGGCATCCTCGACGGCACGCGCCGGCTCGCCGACATCGTCAAGGCCAACCACGTGCTCACGCCCGACGAGCTGCGACAACTCGAGATCGACGCCCAGGGGCGCCCGCCCACGTGGCTCACCACGCCGTTCCTCGGCCTCTTTGTCGGCCTCGGGTCGCTCGCACTCGGCGCGGGCACGCGCGCGAAGTCGTCGTTCATGAGGATCTGGGGCGCGGGCTTCGGTGGCATCCCGCTGCTGCTCTCGCTCATTCCGTTCTTCAACGTGGCGCACTGGGTCCTGATCCCCATGGCCCTCGGGCTCCTCGCGTTCGGCTACACCGCGGCGGGCTCGCCGCGCTGGAAGAAGCTGCTCGACGAGTCGGGGTCGGGCTCCGGAAAGGGCTCGGGCAAGGGCGGCGGGCGTTCGAGCGGTTCCGGACGATCGTCGGGAGGCAGCTCGTGGTCGAGCGGTTCCAGCAGTTCGAGCAGTTCCAGCAGTTCCTCGTCGGGCAGCAGCTTCGGCGGCGGCTCGTCGGGCGGCGGCGGCGCCAGCGGGCGCTGGTGACACACGAAGCTGTGTATCCTGTCACGGTGGGCGCAGGTACCCGGCCCGCGAGGAGACTGGTCATGTCGGTGACGCGTCGTGTCGCAACTCGTGGAATCGCCGTGGCGATCGGTGCCGTGGCGCTGTGTGTCACCGCGTCAGACGCGCGGGCGCAGGATGCGCGCATGAGTACCGTCGACCTCGCGCAGACGCAATTGACGGTGCCGAAGAAGGTCACGGTCGGCAAACGCTTCGTCGTGCTCGACACGGTCGAAAACCTCGGCGACACGTCGTCTCCGTTGACCGTCACCGGCTTCTGCCTCGCGAAGACCGACGTCTGCACCCCAACAGACCTGAAGGTGGCGGCGCGGCGCGTGCCCGCCCTGCTGGGCGGCGCACAGCACTCGAGCGAGTCGCCGATGACGCTGCCCGACACCGTCGAGCCCGGCTCCTA
>JAEUQQ010000161.1 GCA_016789685.1 Acidobacteriota bacterium
CCTGGCAAGCCTCAACCTCCCGGTGCAGGCCGCACAACTGGCGCACCTGCCTCGCGGCCTGGTGCTGGTCGGTGGACCCACGGGCTCGGGCAAGTCGACGACGATCGCCGCCATCGTCAACGAGATCAACACCCACCATCCGCGGCACATCGTCACCATCGAGGATCCGATCGAGTTCGAGCACCAGCACAAGAAGGGCATCGTCGAGCAGGTCGAGATCGGGGTCGATGCGCCGGACTTCCCGACAGCGCTGCGCGCGGCGCTCCGGCAGGCGCCCGACGTCATCGTGGTGGGCGAGATGCGCGATCCCGAGACGATGCAGATTGCCGTGTCGGCGGCCGAAACCGGGCACCTCGTCCTGTCGACCGTGCACACCAGCGACGTCACGTCGTCGATCGCGCGTATTGCCGATGCGTTCCCCTCGGAGCGCCAGAACCTCGTGCGGCAGGACCTGTCACTCGCACTCTCGGCCGTGCTCGTGCAGATGCTCCTGCCCAGGCTGGGCGGGGGACGCGTGCCGGCGGTGGAACTGCTGATGGTGGACTACGGCGCGCGTCAGCACATCCGGAAGAACGCGCTGCAGCACCTGCACCAGGAGATCACGATCTCGCGGAAGCGTGGGTCCGTGACCTTCGAGGATCACCTCGTCGAGCTGGTGACGGGCGGCGCCCTCGATCTCGACGAAGCCCGCAGCCGCGCCGTGCATCGCGACGAGTTCGACGACAGCCTGCGGGCCGCGCAGCTCCGCCGGAAGTAGGCGCGTGGCGGGTGAGGCCGCGCGTGGCGCGGTCAGGCCTGCGCGGGGTGCAGCGAGGTAGCGGCTGCGTGACGGCGAAACGCCGCGATCAGCCGACGGGTGACCGGCCCCGGCGTGCCCGAGCCGATGACACGGTCGTCGATCCTGACGACTGGCACGATCTCGCGGGTGGTGTTGGTCGTGAAGGTCTCGTCGGCCGTGTCGAGGTCGGCCTCGTAGAGCGTACGCTCGTACGACGGAATCCCGAGTTCGCCGGCCAGCGTGTGCACGAACGCCCGCGTGATGCCCGCGAGCAGGCCGGCATCGAGCGGCGCGGTGTGAATCGCGCCATCGCGCACGACGAAGAAGTTCGACTGGCAGCACTCGACCAGTTCGCCGCGGTAGTTCTTCATCAGCGCTTCGACGCTGCTCTTGCGAATCGCCTCCTGCATGGCGAGGGCGTTGTTGAGCAGGTTGTTCGACTTGATCCGCGGGTTGACCGAGCCCGGGTGGTTGCGCGTCACGCTCACCAGCGAGACCCTCGTGCCGGCCTCGTACCACGAGTCCGGCGTCTCGGCCAGCGGCTTGACGATGATGACCACCGTCGGGGTCGGACACGAGGCCGGGTCATAGCTGAACTCTCCGACGCCGCGGGTCAGCAGGATGCGGATGTAGTGTTCCTTCCCCTCGGCATGCGCCTGCACGGCGCGAATCTGCGCGAGCAGTTCGTCGTTCGTGAAGGGGACTGGGAGGCCGAGCATGCCGGCCGAGTGCCGCAGCCGTTCGATGTGTTCGTCGTACAGGAAGGGCTGGTGTCCGTAGGTGCGGAGGACTTCGTAGACACCTTCGCCGAAGACGAAGCCGTTGTCGAACACCGAGACGACGGCGTGATCCCCGTCGGTGATCCGCCCGTTGACCGAAACCGCAACTGCCACGAGTCACATCCTTTGTGGCCGCCGAAGGGCACGCCAGACTCCGAAGCCTACCCAACCTTGCCGTGGCCTGCAAGACATGGGCGGTGGGACGGCCTCGACGCGCGTCGCCGCGCGCGTGGGTCCACGAGCCTCGGCGGGGTCGCGGCGGTCGTGGCGGGCCGCGCGGCACGGCACGCGGTGGCCTCGTCGGCCCGTTCGGGCTACCATCCTGCAGAGGTGACGGCGTTGCCGGGCACCACATGGGGGAACGGCAATGCGAGTGCTCGACGCGACACAGATGCGGGAAGCCGACCGGTTCACGATCGACGAACTCGGCATCGCCGGTGTCGTGCTGATGGAGAACGCCGGCCGGCAGGTCGTCAGCGCCATGGATGCGCGATTCGCCGACCTGGCGTCACGCCGCGTCGCGATCCTGGCGGGGCGCGGCAACAACGGCGGCGACGGGTTCGTGATCGCGCGGACGCTGTTCCTGCGCGGCATCGACGTCTCGGTGTTCCTGCTCGGGCGGGCGGCCGAGGTGCAGGGCGATGCCCGGACGAACCTCGACATCCTGGGCCGGCTCGGGCTCACGGTCGTGGAACTCGGCAATGAGGGCGACTGGGAGCTGCACCTCGGCGAGCTCAAGACGCACGACCTCATTGTCGATGCGGTGTTTGGCACCGGATTCCGCGGCGTCGCCAGCGGCCTGCTGCAGACAATCATCAACGACGTCAACGCCAGTGGGCTCCCGGTGGTGGCGGTGGACCTGCCGTCCGGGCTGTCGTCCGACTCCGCGGCGGTCACGGGCGACGTGATGAAGGCGGCGATCACGGTGACGCTCGGGGCGCCGAAGTTGCCGCTGGTCCTGCCGCCGGCCGAGCGTCACTGCGGCGACCTGGTCGTCGCCGAGATCGGTATTCCGCAAGATGTGATCGATGGGGTCGAGGGCGCGCGCATCGACTTCCTCTCGCGCGACTACGTGGGGCTCGTGGTCAGCGAACCGCGAGAGTCCGAGGCGCACAAGGGCGACTTCGGCCGTGTGCTCGTGGTGGCGGGGTCGGTCGGCAAGGCCGGCGCCGCGTATCTCGCCGGCATGGCCGCGTTGCGGTGCGGGGCCGGGCTGGTCACGGTCGCCACGCCACGCAGCGCGCAGCCGCAGGTCGCGGGGTTTGCGCCCGAGTTGATGACCATCCCGCTCGACGAAGACGCGCACGGGCGGCTCGCGGCCAGCGCCCTGGCGCGGATCCTCGACGAACCGGCCGATGCGATCGTCATCGGGCCCGGGCTGGGAATGGGCGAGGGCGTCGCGGCGGTCGTCAAGGGCCTCCTGGCCCATGCGGGCGCGCCCGTGGTGCTCGACGCCGATGCGCTGAACATCTTCGCCGGCGATACCCGCGACCTGCACGGGCGCGACGATGCGGCCGTCATCGTGACGCCGCACCCGGGCGAGATGGCGCGGCTGCTGGGCACGACGACCGACGCGGTACAGGAGGATCGGCTCGGCCTGGCGCGCGAGTTCGCCATCAGCCACAAGGTCTTCGTGGTGCTGAAGGGCTACCGGACGCTCGTCGTGACCCCCCAGGGCGAAGTGTCGATCAATCCGACCGGTAATCCCGGCATGGCCACGGCAGGGAGCGGTGACGTCCTGGCCGGGATGATCGGTGCGTGGTGCGCGCAATTGCTCGACGGCGAGGTGGCGTGCGACGTGGCCGTCTACCTGCACGGGCTGGCCGGCGACCTCGCC
>JAEUQQ010000173.1 GCA_016789685.1 Acidobacteriota bacterium
GTCCGAAGCGCTGGTGGAACTCGGTGAACTCGACGTCGGCCTCTGGGGTGCCGCAGGCGTCGGCCACGTTGAGCCGCGCGAGCGGCCCGACGCGGTAGATGCCCTCGGGATACCCGCGCGGCATGTAGTAGGGCGCCTTGAGGTATGAGTCGGCCACGGCGGCTTCGCCGATCGCATCGCGGTAGCGCAGCGGATCAGTCACGCTGTCGACGAGGTGGCCGGCGGCGTCCCTGAAGCGCAGGATGCCGTCGTAGAGCTGCAGCCGTCCCTCGCGATCCACGAGGCCCGCGTACATGGTCGGCGTCGTGCCGAACGCCTCGATCTCTTTCTGGAACTCATCGACGACGCCCTTGAAGTTGCGCAGCGTGCGGCGGACGATCGACTTCGCGATGGGCAGTTCCGAGAGGATGATGTCGCGCGCCTCGAGCGACAGCGGCCGGTTGACGCCACCGGGCACGGTCCACGCGGGATGCACGCGTTCGCCCGCCATCCGCTCGATGGCCTGCTGGCCGAACTTGCGCAGCGCGATGCCGTCCTTGGCGACGTCGGGGTGCTTCTCGAGGATGCCGACGATGTTGCGGTGGGCCGGATCGGAATCCATGCCCAGCAGCAGGTCGGGCGCCGAGAGGTGGAAGAAGCTGATGGCGTGCGACTGCAGGATCTGCGCGCAGTGGAGCAACTCGCGGAGCTTGCGCGCGGTGTCGGGGATGCGGACCGCCATGATCGCGTCGCAGGCCTTCACCGCCGCGAGCAGGTGGCTCACCGGGCAGATGCCGCAGATGCGCGCCGTGATCGCGGGCATCTCGTAGAACGGGCGTCCCTCGACGAACCGCTCGAACCCGCGCATCTGCGTCACGTGGAACTGCGTGCGCTCCACCGTCCCCGCGTCGTTGAGGTGGATGGTGATGCGCGCGTGTCCCTCGATGCGCGTGACGTGGTGGATGGTCAGCTTTTTCGGCATGGGTCTGTGTCCGGTCGTAGCCTGCCCTGAGCGAGGCGCTCCCGCTCCCGCGACATCAGGCGCGATGCCGCGAACCTCGGGCCGAGTCGAAGGTGCCTGCCCTGAGCGAGCGACGTCAGGTGCCGCGTCGCGAGTCGAAGGGTCAGCCGAACTTGGTTTTCGACGCGACATCGGGTTTCCGCCCTTCCAGCAGTTCCGAGACGACGTGGAGGATGGCCGCCGCGCTCGGCGGGCAGCCCGGCACGTGCAGGTCGACGCTGACGACCTCGTGCACCGGCACGGCGCGCTTGAGCAGCGCGGGCACGCCGTCGGTCGGGATCATCGGCGAGGTCGTGACGCCCTGCACGTAGACGCGATCGAGCAGCTGCTTGACCGGGATGCTGTTGCGCATCGCCGGCACGTTGCCGGTGACCGCGCAATCGCCGAGCGCGACCACCATCCGGCTGCGCCTGCGAATGGTCTGGGCGAGCTTCAGGTCGTCCTGGTTGGCGATCGCGCCTTCGATCAGGGTGACGTCGACGCCCTCGGGGAACTCCTGCGCGTCGACCAGCGGGCCGTAGACGATGTCGGCCTTCTGCGCGACGAGCGCGAGGTGTTCGTCGATGTCGAGCAGCGACATGTGGCAGCCCGAACACCCGTCGAGCCACACCGTGGCGAGCTTGATCTTGCTCATCCCTGCACCTCGCGAAGCAGCGTCAGCCGGCTGATGCGATCGTGGCGCTTGACCATCTCTTCGGCCGCGCGGCCCTTCTCGGCGATCGCGCCGGTCGGGCAGGCCTGGACGCACTTGCCGCACGACGTGCAGTCGGTCGCCTCGCCCCACGGGCGGTTGAGTTCGCTGACGAGCATCGACTGCACGCCGCGCGACATCACCTCCCACACGTGCGCGCCCTCGACCTCGGCGCACACGCGCACGCAGCGCGTGCAGAGCACGCACCGGTTGTGGTCGAGGACGTACTTCGGGTGCGACGTGTCGACCGGCAGGGTGGGGAAGCTGTAGGCGTAGCGGACGTTCGTCACGCCGCAACGCTGCGCCAGGGTCTGCAGCTCGCAGTGGTTGTTCGAGACGCAGACCGCGCACACGTGGTTGCGTTCGGCGAACAGCAGTTCGAGGGCCATCTTGCGGTAGGTCAGCAGGCGCGGCGAGGTGGTCGTCACGGCCATGCCGTCTTCGGCCGGCGTGGTGCAGGCGGGCAGCAGGCGGTTGACGCCCGCCACTTCGACCATGCACAACCGGCAGGCGCCCACGGCCGACAGGCCCTTCATGTAGCAGAGCGCGGGAATGGGCTTGTTGCTCGCCCAGGCCGCCTCGAGGATGCTCTGGCCCTCGGTGGCCTTGATGTACTCGCCGTCGATGCGAATCGAGATGGTAGCCATGGGGATCCTCGGCCCTCAGCGGTCGCCGGTGCGCACGTCGCACCGCAGGCAGCGGAACGCCTCTTCCGTGGCCTCGACGGCCGACAGGCCGATCGTGGCTTCCGCGAACGTGCACCGACGCTCGGCGGCCGGCAGTTCCGAGACGACATGACGGGCCGACTCGCTGACGTGCGCGGGCACCGCCTGCTCGTACTCGAACGCCGGCACCACCTGGGTGAAGCGCTTCTGGCCGGTCAGGCGCTCGTCGATGCGCTTGGCGGCGCGCTTGCCGTAGCCCATCGCGTTCGACACGTTCGACGCGCCCGAGATCAGGTCGCCGCCGGCGTAGAAGTGCGAGCGGCTCGTCTCGAGCGTGTAGCGATCGACTTCGATCGTGCCGTTCTCGGCGATCTTGAGGCCCGAGGCCCGCGCGAAGTCCTTGTCGACGGTCTCGCCGACGGCGAGGATCACGGTGTCGCACGCGATGCGGCGGATCTCGTCGGTGTTGACGGGCTTGCGGCGCCCCGAGGCGTCGAACTCGCCGAGGCGGGTGCGCACGAGTTCGATCGCGGTCACGCGGCCCTCGGCATCGCCGATGATGCGGTGCGGGGTCGCGAGGAACGCGAACTCCGCGCCCTCGGCCTCGGCCGCCTCGGTCTCTTCGGGGATGGCCGGCATGTCCTTGCGCTCGCGCCTGTAGGCGACGGTCACCTCGGCCCCCAGGCGCAACGCGGTGCGCGCGGAGTCGATCGCGGCGTTGCCGCCGCCGATCACCACGACTTTCTTGCCCAGGGCCACGGGGTCGGCCTTGGCGATCTTCTCGAGGAAGAGCAGCGCGGGTTCGACGCCCGTCAGCTCGGTGCCTGGCAGGTAGACCCACGCCTCCTTCCAGGTGCCGATCGACATGAAGACGGCGTCGTGGTCGGCGGCGATGTCGTTGAGCATGATGTCGCGCGACACGACGGTGTTGAAGACGTACGTCACACCCATGCGCTCGATCAGCTCGAGTTCGCGCGCGAGCACGTCCTTGGGCAGGCGGTAGTCGGGCAGCGCGTATCGCAGCATGCCACCCGCCTCGGCGTTGGCCTCGTAGACGGTGACGTCGTGCCCGAACAGGGCGAGGTAGAACGCGCAGGTGACGCCGGTGGGGCCGGCGCCGATGACGGCGACCCGCTTGCCCGTGGCGGGCAGCTTCCGCGACCGGATGCGCTCGACCATCGGGTCGAACAGGTCAGACTGGTACACCGCGTCGGCAATGAAGCGGTGCACCTCGCGCATGTTCACGGCCTCGTCCATGCCCGCCCGGCGGCACCGGTTGTCGCACGGGTGCTGGCACACGCGGCCGGTCGAGGCGGGCAGCGGGTTGTCGAACACCACCGACTCGAAGGCTTCCTCGAGCCGATCTTCCTTCCACAGCTGGAGGAAGCGCGGGATGTTCATGTGCAGCGGGCACGAGTTCTCGCAGGGCGACAGCGCGAGGTCTTCGCACACGCCGGCGCGGCAGCGGTGGGCGTGGATGTGATCCTCGAACTCGTGCCTGAAGTGCCGCATGGTCGTCAGCACGGGATTTGGCGCGCTCTGGCCCAGGCCGCACAGCGAGGTGTCGCGGATCATCCGGCTCAGCTCGTCGAGAGTCTTGAGGTCGCCCGGTGCGGCCTCGCCGTGCGTGAACTTGTTGAGGATCTGCAGCGACTTGTCGAGGCCCACGCGGCAGGGGATGCACTTGCCGCACGATTCCGAGTGGGTGAACTCGATGAAGTACCGCGCGACGTCGACCATGCAGTTGTCGTCGTCCATGACGACCATGCCGCCCGAGCCCATGATCGAGCCGAGCTGCGCGAGGGTCTCGTAGTCGACCGGCGTGTCGAACATGTCCTGCGGGATGCAGCCGCCCGACGGCCCGCCGGTCTGCACCGACTTGACGGAGTGGCCCTCGGGGCCGCCGCCGCCGATGTCGTAGACGAAGGTCTTGAGCGGGGTGCCGAGCGGCATCTCGACGAGACCCGTGCGCTGCACCTTGCCGACGAGCGAAAACACCTTGGTGCCCGGGCTCTTGGCGCTGCCGGTCTCGGTGAACCACCCCGCGCCCTTGATGACGATGGGCGCGACGTTGTACCAGGTCTCGACGTTGTTGATGTTCGTGGGCTTGCCGTAGAGGCCGCGCTGCGCGGGGTACGGCGGCCGAGGCGTCGGCCGCCCCGGCTTGCCCTCGAGCGACCGGATGAGCGCGGTCTCTTCGCCGCACACGAACGCGCCCGCGCCCTCGACGAGGTGCAGGTGGAAGTTGAACCCGCGGCCGAGGATGTTGTCGCCGAGCATCCCGTACTCGCGCGCCTGCTCGATCGCGCGGCTCAGGCGGTGCACGGCGAGCGGGTACTCGGCGCGCACGTAGACGATGCCCTCGGTGGCGCCGGTGATGAACGCCCCGATGATCATCCCCTCGAGCAGCCCGTGCGGGTCGCTCTCGATCTCGTTGCGGTTCATGTACGCGCCGGGGTCGCCCTCGTCGGCGTTGCAGATCAAGTACTTGGTGTCTGACGTCGCGCGGCGGAGGAAGTCCCACTTCAGGCCGGTCTGGTACCCGGCGCCGCCGCGTCCGCGCAGCTTCGAGGCCTTGATCTGCTCGATGACGCTGTCGGGGTGGTTGTCGATCAGGACCTTGTAGAGGGCCTCGTAGCCGCCGACGGCGAGGTACTCCTCGATGTCTGACGGGTTGATGAGGCCGCAGTTCCGCATGACGATCTTCTTCTGTCCGCGGAAGAACGGCACCTCGTGCCACGACGGGATGTCGGGGTAGCCGTTCCCGTACTTCACGTGCGCCGTGATGTGATCCCAGTCCTCGATCTTGCACAGCGCGAGCTCGGCCGGCACGCGGCCTGCGGCGACATCGTCGAGGATCGCCGGGACATCGCCTGCCTCGACCCGACGCAGCACGACCAGGGGCTTGCCGGGGAGCCAGACGTTGACGAGCGGTTCCTCGGCGCAGAAGCCGAAGCAGCCGACGGGCGCGAGGTGTATGCCGAGCCCGCGCTGTTTGATGGAGTCGGAGAAGGCGTGGTACACGGCCTCGGCGCCATTGCCGGAGCCGCACGTGCCCATGCCGATGGCGATGCGCGGGCGGGGCGGCAGGAGCTTGCCGAGCCCGGCCTCGCGCGCGGCGTGGAAGCCCGAGAGATCGACGATGCGCGGCATCAGCGGCCTCCCTTGCGCAGCACTTCGACCTCGCG
>JAEUQQ010000176.1 GCA_016789685.1 Acidobacteriota bacterium
CGCCTCGGCCTCGGGGTCGGCGGGTGGCGTGCGGTTGGGCCCGAGACCCAGCATCCCCGAGAGATACAGCGTGTTGCCCACGAGCACCGACTGGCTGAACGGCGGCTGCGTGGTGTCGGCCGGCGTGCGCGCGCCATGGTAGGTGCGTGGAGTCTGTGCCGACGCGCTGGTGGCAACGAGCAGGGCACGCAGCAACGTGAACGACGTGTGTCTCATTTCTTCACCTCGGGACTCGGGGGGAGTGTCAGTGTGCAGGGCCGATCGTACGTGTCGGCGACATGCACGACCTTCCAGCCATCGGCGCGCTTGAGAAGCGTGAAGACCTCCTTGCCGCAGTGACTGAGCACGCCCGCACGGTGGAAGTCGTACGCGCTCCAGACGATCGCGAGGCCGTTGTGCACGCGCACCTCGGGATCGACCAGACGTTCGATCCACGGATCGCCGGGCCGGCCGACCGCGGCCGCGAAGTCGGCGCCGGTCACGCGGCGGGTCGCCGGCACGCCGTCGGGGCCCGGACGCACGTTGATGAAGACGGCGTCGTCTTCGACCACGGCCTTGACGGCCGCCGTGTCGTGCGCGGCCATCGCGGCAAACACCTTGTTCACGGCGGCCAGCACGTCGGCCGCCTCGTCGGGAGCCGCGGACACGATTGGTGCGGCCACCGACACGGTCACGATCGCACAGGCCAGCCAGACACAACGTCGCATCGATACCTCCAGGGGTTCTGCCATCGGGCGTGCGCCGGAGTGTAGCGCAGCGACGCCCCCTCTGCGTGGCGCAACCGCGGCCGCGCCAGGTCCCGCAGTACAATCCGCGCCACATGGATGGGTTGCTGGTCATCGACAAGCCCGAGGGGCCGACGTCGCACGACGTCGTGGCCCGGATGCGGCGGGCCCTGCGCGAGCGGCGCATCGGGCACACCGGGACGCTCGACCCGATGGCCAGCGGCGTGCTTCCCCTGGTGGTCGGGGTGGCGACGCGGCTGGCCCGCTTCCACAGTGGGTCGGCGAAGCGCTACCTGGCGACCGTCGCGTTCGGCGCGACGACCGACACCTACGACGCGAAGGGGGCCGTGACGTGGCAGGCGCCCGGCGATGCGGCTCCCCCGTCGGGCGAGCAGGTCGATGCGGCCCTTGAGCGCTTCCGGGGCACGTTCGCGCAGGTGCCGCCGGCCTATTCGGCCAAGAAGGTGGATGGCGACCGGGCCTACGACCTGGCGCGGAAGGGGACGGCGGTGGCGCTCGAGGCGGTCGAGGTCACGGTCGAGCGGCTGGAACTGGTCTCGTATGCGTGCGGGGGCCAGGTCTTGAAAAATGCTGCAATGAAAGATGTGACCCCCTCGGCGGTTGCGGTGGTGGATGTCACGGCGAGTGCGGGGTTCTACGTGCGGGCGCTGGCGTTCGACCTGGGGCAGGCGCTGGGCTGCGGCGCCTACCTGGCGGCGCTGCGGCGGACGGCGAGCGGCCTGCTCACCGAGGCTCAGGCCCTGCCGCTCGACGACGCCGAGCGGGGGCCTGAAGCGGCCCTGGCGCGCCTGGTGCCCCTCCGTGACATGCTGCGCGAGCACCCGGCGGTCGTCCTGAGCGACGCGGGGGCCACCCGGGCCCGCCACGGCAACCTGATCCGCGTCCAGGACGTGGACGATCCCACCGGGATCG
>JAEUQQ010000251.1 GCA_016789685.1 Acidobacteriota bacterium
TCGGCGGACGACTCGTCGATCGCAAGATCACCTGGACGTGCGACCTCGCGGCGCTCGAACGGGAGGCGGGCGCGGCGGCCGTCGTGCAACCGTACGCGCCGTGGATGCCAGCCGCGGCGCTCGAGGACCTTGCCGTCCAGAGCGCGGCGTTCTCGCGGTTTCGCGTCGACCCCCACATGCCGGCATGGGCCGCCGATGCGCTCTATCGCACGTGGATGCGCCGCGCACTGGCGGCAGACCTGGCCGACATCGTCCTGGTGGCGTGCGAGGCGACTGGCATTGCGGGCGTGGTGACGGTCGGTGGGGTTGGCGAAGACGCCGCCATCGGGTTACTCGCCGTCGATGCAGCGGCTCGCGGTCGGGGGCATGGCCAGGCGCTGGTCGATGCCGCCCGGCGATGGGCTCACCACGCGCACAAACCCACCCTGCGCGTGGTCACTCAAGCCGCGAACCTGCCGGCGTGCCGCCTGTATGAGCGATGCGGCTTCCGCGTCGCGACGATCGAGTGCTTCTACCACTTCTGGCTCCGGCCCTCGCTCGCCTCGCGCAGCGCGTGAGCCAGCGACGGGAACGCGAGCACCTCGCCGTGACGCGTCGTGACCACGAGCGTCGGGCCCGCCCAGGCCGCCTGGACAGGGTAGAAGCAGGCGAGGAAGAAGGTCCGATCTGCCGGCGTCACGATGCGCACGATGTCGGCGTGCGGAAACGTCTCGACCTGCCAGCCGTCGCGCGCCTGCGAGCACCAGCAGGGGCCCAAGGCCTCGAGCGGCACCGGCTCGACGATGCCCCGTGACCTCCGCCACGCCCACGCCATCCCGTCGCGCCGCCGAACCGGATGGCCGGACGGGGCTACTTCGCGCGGATCGAGTCGGCAACCGTCCTCGTCCAGGCGAATGCCATAGCAGGGCGGAATGTCGGCCAGGCGCCTGTGCCGTCCGCCGGGCGTCCACTCCCACAGCCCCTGATCGGTGGCCCAGAGGATGGTGCCATCGCTGGTCTCGACCGGGCGGAATGGCGTGAACGGCACTGGTTCGGTGTGGCGGATCGCTCCGCCCCCTTCCCGGATCCCGACATAGGGCGCGGGGCGGTGGCCCCAGATCACCCGCGCGCCGTCAGCCGACAGCGGCACCTCGCCGACCAGCTGAATGTCGTGCGTTGGCTCGGAGACCCATGTGGCATCGGCGGCAATGCGGAGGCTGGCGGCGCCGTGCGCCGGTGTAGCCAGCACCGTGGCGTCATCGAGCGCCACGCACCGCTGGGTGCCCGGCATCCCCCGCTCGGTCAGGATGACGGGCCGCACGGTGAGCAACGGCGGGGCAGTGATGAACGCGTCGCGCGGGTCCGGCGTGTTCCGCGGGTGCAGGCTCGCGACGGCATGGAGGCGGAGCTCCACGTCGCGAATGTCGGGCAGGCCGCAACGAACCGCGCCGACGAGCAGACGCCCACGGCTCGCGTCGCGGGCTGCGCCGGGGGCCGCCACATAGCCCGTGACGTGCCGCATCAGCGCATACGGTGCCACTGTGAGCGGCATCGGCAGGCCGCCGCGACCCGCTGGCGACGGCGCAAGGGTCACCTCGACCGCCACGGCCGACGCCCCAGGCGCCGGGTCCCATGGCGTGCGCAAGTGCGCTGCCGGCACGCGTGCCGCCCGGCCAGGCGCCGCATCGAGCAGGTACACGAGATGGAGCCACTCCCTGACCACGCACAGCCGCGCGTAGTGATCGACCGGCATCGACCGGGACGGCTGGCCGTCTCCGAGGGTCACGTCGGTGTCGTCGGCCGCGATGGCAGCATCGTGGAACGTGGGCGCCGGCGGAAGCGGGAGCGACCTCGCGAGGTGCATGCCTTCACAGAGACAGTCCTCGAACGCGGCGATATCTGCCCACGCCTCCGGCACCCACGTGACCAGAGCCGTCATCGGGAACCAGCCTGTCGCGAGACCGACCGTGCCGCGCACCACGCCGGGCGCCGGCGATGCCGCCAGCCGGGGCCGGGCGAGCAACCTCGCGGCCGCCAGTGTCGCGCGGCCGATGAGGGGCTCGGCCGACTGACCGCGCGGCATCGACCTCGCCTGCAGCGCCGGCGTGTCGTTCCAGCACGCCGACCGGATCGCCTCGACGCGCTCGGCGAACGCCCCGATCGGTGGCCAGGTCGTGGCCGTCGCTGCGGCGCGTGAGATGTCGAACGACCCACGGCGCTCGTCGAGCACGCGCAGCACGTCGATGAGCCAGTCGGGAACCGCCGCAACGGACAGCGCCGGGTCGCCCGCGGCGCCAGTCGCGCGGTTCCTCCGAAGGGCGTGCACGAGGTCGTCCTCGGTCACCGTGCCTGCCGTGAACTCGCGCCATGTCATCGAGAGCGTCGGCTGCGCCTGGCGCTCGAGCGCGTCGGCCAACTCCAGCGCCGCGGTTCTGACGGCTGCGACAGCGCGCGGTGACGTGCCGTGGGCGCGTTCCAGGCGCTCCTCGAACGCGGTGGGCCTGCCGGTGGACGGCAGGGCCGCGGTGAGCGGGGCGAGTTCGATGCCCGCCCCGGCCAGGATGCCGGCTCCGCCGGCGTTCACGAACCGCCGGCCAGGATGCTGGGCGCATTGTGCGAGCAGCCAGTCCCTGACCGCGACGAGGCTCGGCGACGTCTCGACGATCGCTCCCGAGACGTCACGCATGGCGACGCCGCCGCGGCCTGCGCGCCAGGCCGCCCAACTGTCACGCAGCGAGGTTCCGCGGCCGGCCGCTTCGGCCCAGTCGGTTTCGTAGGTTGTGTTGCGGCAGTAGGGCTGGTGCCCCGTGAAGGCGAGATCCTGCCCGACGAACACGATCGGGTCGCAGCCCGCGCGTACGGCGAGGTCGAGTGACGTCGCAGCGACCGACCCCCAGGCGCGCAGCACCTGGCGCTCGATGCCAAGCGTCCGCAGCCAGGGCCACGGGTGGTGGTCAGACACCTTGAAGGTGAAGACCCGGTCGAGGAAGGTCTCGAAGGCACGCGGCGAGACGCTCCCTTCGGCGACGAGGTACGCGCCCCGCGTGTCGGGCAGGTCGGTCAGGTGCCGGGCGTTGGCGTCGCCGGGATCGACCGCGACCACGAGGTGCGGCGCGATACCCGCCGAGAGCAACGGGCGCAGGGCCGTGTCGACCGCGATCAGGAGCGCGCGCCCCGCGACCTCGCGCAATGACGCCAGCGACTGGTCGAGCGATGGCCCGGCCGAGATGATGACCGCCGGCGTGCCCGTGAACGCATCGGTCAGGTGGCAGGCGTCTCCCGAGCCGGCAATCACCGCGAGGTTGCCCAGCGTGTTGAGCAGGTACTGGCCAGCGAAACGGCGGCGTGCCTCGGCATTGGCCTGGGCGCCGAACGCCATGCCCTCGACCGCGCGCACCGCCGCGGCGACTTCGTCGGGATACTCGCGCGCCACGACGGGATGCACGAGGGTCAGGCGCGAGTCGACCCCGTCGAAGAACCGCCACCCCGTCGCCGCCCCGTGATACGCCGGCCCCCACAGGAGCAGGAGGCGGTTGCTGGCGAACAGCTGGGTGAAGTCGCGCCGCGCCAGCAGCGCGCGCACGGCAGCCGGTTCTGGCTCGACCGCGATGATGCGGGCGTCGGGCAGCAGGGTCTCGACCGCGTCAATCGTGTAGCCCAGCCCGAGCCCGATCAACACCACGAGCCTGGGATGCTGGCTGCCGCCGAGCGCCCGCTCGACCGTTCGGCGGGCCTCGGCGGCGGGATCGCGAGCGCTGTTGAGCGCCAGACGTGCCCCGTGCGATGTCGTCAGGTAGAGCACTCGCGCCTCGCCGGCGCCCTCGACGCTGCAGCGGCCGGTTGTGTCGGAGGGAGGCGCGGGACCTGGCCCGAGCGCCGCCGAGAGGGCGGTGAGGTTCGCGTCGAGGTACGACATCATGGGTCGGTCTGGAATGGGAGGCAGCTGAGACCGATGCCAGCCCGCCCGGGCCTGGGGGATCGTACAGCAACCCGGCCGGCGTGCGCTGCACAAGGCGCGCTGACCGTCCGATACCAGTGCCGAAGGGGCAGGGGCTCGCGCCGGCCTCGGGGAATAGCGGAGCCGGGGTGCAGGGGAGGCGTCATGCACCGCCAACGGTGCGACGGATGGGAGAACTCGTGACGGCACCACTCAACAAGGACACCCCTGTGATCGTG
Source organism: Acidobacteriota bacterium (assembly GCA_016789685.1). GTDB lineage: Bacteria > Acidobacteriota > Vicinamibacteria > Vicinamibacterales > JAFNAJ01 > JAEUQQ01. The sequence goes on from JAEUQQ010000251.1 coordinate 4,156, forward strand.
CTCTGCGGCGGGCAGGGCACGCGCATCCGCGACGCGGCCGAGCACATCCCGAAGCCGATGCTGCAGATCGGCGGCTATCCGATCCTGTGGCACATCATGCGGATCTACGCGGCCCATGGCTACCGGAACTTCATCCTCGCGCTCGGCTACAAGAGCTGGGTCATCAAGGAGTACTTCCTCAACTACCGCGCCATGACCAGCGACTTCGCGCTCGAGTTCGGGGCGCAGGCCTCCATGCGCATCCTGGACTCGCGCGAGCCGCCCGACTGGCGGATCGTGTTCGCCGAGACCGGCGAGCACACGCAGACAGGGCGACGAGTGTTCCTGTGCCAGAAGTATGTCGAGACCGATGAGTTCATGGTGACCTACGGCGACGGCGTGGCCGATATCGACATCACACGACTGCACGCCTTCCATCGCGATCACCAGCGCACGGCCACCGTGACCGGGGTGACGCCTCCGGGGCGTTTCGGGTCGCTCGTGGTCGACGGCCCGTCCGTGGTTGCGTTCAACGAGCACCGCCATGCCGGCGGCGGGCTCGTCAACGGCGGCTTCTTCGTCTTCAATCGCGCGATGTTCGATGTGCTGGGGACGGCGGGCGACTCGATGCTCGAAACACAGCCGATGAACGCGCTCGTCGAGGCCGACCAACTCCGGATGTACCGGCACACGGGGTTCTGGGAGCCGATGGACACGCTGCGCGAGTATCAGGCCCTGAACGACCTCTGGCAGAAGGGGAACGCCCCGTGGCGGGTGTGGGAATGATCGAGGCGCGTTGCCGATCCTGTCGCGGGCAGGACCTCAGGCTGGTGGTCGACCTGGGTATGTCGCCCCTCTCGAACGCCCTGCGCCGCGCCGAGGACCTTGGCCGGATGGAGCCGTTCTACCCCCTCCGCCTGCTGGTCTGCTCCTCGTGTTTCCTCGTCCAGGTGGAAGCGTTCGAGAGCCCCGCCGACATCTTCGACGCCGACTACGCCTACTTTTCGTCGTTCTCGGCATCCTGGCTCGCACACGCCCAGGCGCTGGCCAGCCGGATGGTGACCGAGCGATCGCTCGGGCCCGACAGCCTCGTCGTCGAAATCGCGAGCAACGACGGCTACCTGCTGCAGTACTTCGCGCAGCGCGGCGTCCCGGTGCTCGGCATCGAACCCGCGGCGAACGTCGCCGCCGAGGCTCGGCGCAAGGGCGTCGCGACCGAGTCGTGCTTCTTCGGCGCGGCGACCGCGGCCAGGCTCGCCGGCGAAGGGCGGATGGCCGACCTGCTGATCGGCAACAACGTCCTGGCGCACGTCCCTGACATGGAGGACTTCGTCTCGGGCCTGAAACTCGTCCTCAAGCCCGGAGGGGCGATCAGCATGGAGTTCCCGCACCTGCTGCGCCTGCTCGACGACGGGCTGTTCGACACGATCTACCACGAGCACTATTCGTACTTGTCGCTCTGCACCGTCGAGGCGGCGTTCGCGCGGCACGGGCTCGCCGTCGTCGATGTCGAGGAACTGCCGACTCACGGCGGGTCGCTCCGCATCCACGCGCGTCACGCGTCGGAAGTACCGGCCGCGGCCGCGAGCGCCGCGCTCGAGGACCTGCGCACGCGTGAGGCCGAGCGCGGGGTGCAGTCGTTGGCGGCCTACGCGTCGTTCGGCGCCCGCGTGGCCGCGACCAGGAATCAGGCACTGCGCTTCCTCACGCAGGCGGCCATGGACGGCAAGCGGGTCGTGGGCTACGGCGCCCCGGCGAAGGCCACGACGTTCCTCAACTACTGCGGCATCCGGTCTGACCTGATCGCGTTTACCGTCGATCGGAGCACACACAAGCAGGGCCGCTACATTCCCGGCGTGCACCTGCCGATCCTCGCGCCCGAGGCGCTCGACGCGGCGCGGCCCGACTACGTGGTGATCTTTCCGTGGAACCTCCGCGAGGAGCTTGCGCAGCAACTGCGGCACGTGGCGCAGTGGGGTGGGCGATTCGTCCAGTTCCTGCCGCGTTTCGAGGTGTTCGGATGATCCTCGCACCGGGCCGTCTGCCCGGTGTGGTGCGCATCGACGTCGAGCCACTCGTCGACGACCGGGGGGTCTTCGCCCGCACGTGGTGCGCCCGCGAACTCGCTGCCGCCGGGATCGACCCGCGCATCGCCCAGTGCAACATTTCGTACAACCGCGTGCGCGGGACGCTGCGCGGGTTGCACTACCAAGCGGAGCCGCACGCCGAGGCGAAGTTCGTCCGATGTACTGCGGGGGCGATTTTCGACGTGATCGTCGATCTGCGTCCGGGGCCGACCTACCTCCACTGGGAGTCATTTACGCTGTCGGCCGCCAACCGTTCGACGCTCTACGTGCCGCGAGGCTGCGCGCACGGGTTCCAGACGCTCGAAGATGCGACCGAGGTGTTCTACCAGATGTCGGAATTCTACGCGCCGGAGGCGGCCCGCGGAATCGCCTGGGACGACCCGGTCCTTGGCATCGAGTGGCCGATCGACGGTCCCGTGATGTCGGCGAAGGACCGCAGCTACGCGCATCTCACGCCATGAGCCGCACCTTCGTGACCGGTGGGTCGGGCTTCATTGGCAGACGGGTGCTGGCTGCCGCAGACACCGTGGCCGGCGAGTGGCATACGGGCGGGCGAGGCGCCCGGCCGGCCGACCTGCCCGCGGCCATCGTATGGCACCGCTTCGACATCATGGAACCGCCATCGGTGCGCCAGGTGATGGCCGACGTCCGGCCCACACACCTGCTGCACCTGGCCTGGCTGGATGCCACCGGGGGACGCTACTGGCAGTCGGTCGACAACATCGAGTGGGTCGAGGCGAGCTTGCGGTTGGCACGAGAGTTCGCCAGGGCCGGCGGGCGACGGTTCGTCGGGGCGGGGACGTGCGCGGAGTACGCCTGGACCGCGCCGGTGCTCTCGGAGGCGCTGACGCCCACGGAGCCTTCGACGACCTACGGCCGGTGCAAGAACGCGCTGCGCATCCTGCTCGAGGAGTTCTGCGGGCTGTCGGGCATCGAGTTCGCCTGGGGGCGGGTGTTCTGGGTGCATGGTCCTCAGGAGCTTCCGACGCGCCTTGTCGCGTCGGTGGTCAACGCCATCCGCGAGGGCAGGGTCGCGGAGTTGGGTGATGGCGATCGCCGCCGTGACTACCTCCACGTCGACGACGTTGCGTCGGCGTTCCTCGCCCTGCTGGCCGCACCTGACCTCGGACCGTTCAACATCGGGTCGGGTGAGGCCCGGGCCATTCGCGACGTCGCCGAAGCGATCGCGCGGCGTCTGGGGCGTCCCGACCTGGTGGCGTTCGGCGCACGTCCGACCGTCGCGGGGGATCCCGCGGTGCTCGTGGCCGACACGACGCGGGTGCGCCGGCTCTGGCGCCCGCGGTTCGACCCGGCTGCCGCGCTCGAGGCCACCCTCGATGCCTGTCTCGGCGCGGGGCGTGACAAGGCGGGCGGCGCGGGCAGCTAGCGACCGAAGTGCGCGATGGCCGGCATCACCGACAGCCGGTCGATGGCGCTCCATGCGGCGCGATGCGACGGGACCAGGCGAACGGCGTCGCGGTAGCGTGCGAGTGCGTTCGAGCGATCCCCTTCGGCTTCGGCGATCCGCCCGAGGTGGAAGGCCGCTCCGGCGCGCCATTCAACGGGGAGCGTCGGGGCGCCGGTGATTCGCACGAACGCCGAGGCGGCGTCGCCGAAGCGTCCCTGCCGTTCGCACACGCTTCCGAGACGGTAGGTGGCGAGGCCACCATCGCGGCCGGGTTGTCGCGACAACTCCGCGTAGATCAGCGCCGCCGCGTCGTGCGATCCCGCGGCGTCGAGGGCCTCGGCCTGCGCCCATCGCGGATCGACGCGCCCGTCCACGCGTGCTTCGAGTCGCTGGCGTTCGCCGGGGTCGTGTCGCGCGTGTTCGTCGTATTCGTCGTTGACCCTGAAGTACGTGAGGCAGTTGGCCTGCGTGCCCCGGCACGAGATGTCGGGCGGGGTGCGCCACTGCGGCCACTCGTAGATGCCGTCCCACGTCGCGAGGCGCACGGTCACGCCTTCCAGTTCGAGCCTCCGCCACCATGCGAACTCACCGTGTTCGAAGGCATAGCGGTCGCTGAGCCGGCGCACGGGGAGCGGGTACCGCTGCAGCATGGCCGGCGCGCACCAGAATCCCGTGGTGTTGAGGTGCGGGCGGCCTTCGTAGCTGCTCAGGCTGCCGTACAGGCCCGGACCGGTGACGTCCCAGACCTCGACCATGCGCGCGAGCCAGCCCGCACGCCTGACGTAGGCCGAGCCCCCCATGCAGACCACGATGTCGTCGCTGACATGCGCGGCCCCGGCAATGAAGGCGCCGATGTCCCATCCACTGTTGTCGTGCTCGTGGAAGCCAACCTCGCCGAGGGCCGCCAGATTCGCGAAGAGGCCGTGGCGGACGGGCCCTCCCTGGCAGACGACGAGGTGCCTGCAGGCATGGCCCGGTGGATGGGCGAGCGCTGTCTCGACGTAGCGCCGGGCAAGCGCGTCGTACCGGTGATCGCCGGGAACATGGACGTAGACGACGGTCACGGTTGGCATCGGCCTACGACGCGTCGTCCGCATCGCGGACCAGCGCAAGGGCCTCGAGCGAGGCGACGACGTAGTCGGCGCGAACGCGCCATCCGCGCGCGTCGAGCAGCGCCGCGATCTGCGCATGCGCGACAGATGCGATGATTACGCCCGCGTGTGCGGCGGTGTTCCGGCCGTCGTCGAGCGAGGTGGGTGGCACGATCGGAATGCCGTCGATGGTACCGGAGTCTGTCCGGGCGAGGGAGTCGAGCACGGCGACCGGGCGCACGCCAACTGCCTGCAGTGCGGCGACCGTGGCCCGGCCCCCGGCCCCTGCGCCCCAGACGAACAGTTGCGGCTTACGGCGAGCCAGGCGCAGCAGGTCGAGCGCCGTGAGGGCGGCGCCGCGCCAGGCCTGCAGGCTGGCGTAGCTGTCGGCACATTGCTGTCGTGCAGCGCCAGCTTCGGCGAGCGCGGCGCTGAGACGCCTGACGTCGAGGCGGCGTTCGTAGGGCTCGTTCAGCAGCGCCTGGAACTCGCGGGCTGCGCCCGTGACGTCCCCGAGGTCGGTGAGCAGGCGCGCGCCGGCCAGTGACTCGTCGCGGTCGCGCTGCACGAGCACCGTGAGCTGCTCGAGGGCGGCCTGGGCCGCCTTTCGGTCGCCGGCAGCGGCCGAGGCGTCACACGCGCTGCACAACGCGGCGGCTCGACCGGCGCGATCTGCAGCCTCGTCGTCGAGTCGCTGGTCCATGGCCTGGTCCTGGAAGCGCATGTACGCCGCCGCCTGGCGGTGCCGGATGCGCTCGCTGGCCCACAGGGCGTAGCGGGCGTAAATCGTGCGATGGGCGGCGAGGAAGGGGCGCGGGTCGCCCGTCCGCATCGAGGTGCCATCGATGCGGGTCGTGTACTCCGCAGTCACCTTGGGCACGTGGACGAAGTCGAACCGCCTCGAGAGGCGAATCCAGAACTCCCAGTCCTCGCACCGCGACAGCGACTCGTCGAAGACGCCGACCTCGGTGACACAGGATCGCCTGTGCATCACGCAGAGCACGGGGAACAGGTTTTCGACGAGCAGGTCGTCGCGGCTGAAATCGCGCGAATAGCAGACGAGGCGCTGGGTGACGACTTCGCCGTCGCCGCGCCGCTCGATCGTGACGTCGGCGGCGTCGGTGTACGCCACGGCAGCGTCACCGGTCTCGAGGGCGCGCACCAGGGTCTCGAGATGGTCTGGCAGATACCGGTCGTCGTCGTCGAGGTAAGCCACGAAGCGACCGCGGGCGGCGCGCAGGCCCGTGTTGCGCGCTGCGGCGAGACCGGCGTTGGCGGCATGCGAGAGATACCGAACCTCGTGTCCCGCACCTGGGGTCAGCGCGGCGAGCGCCTCGCCCACATCCACGCCGGCATCGTTGACGACGATGACTTCGACATCGTGCAGTGACTGCGCGAGGACGCTGGCGACCGCGTCGAGGAGGAGGTGCGGACGGTTGTACGTCGGCACGATGACCGACACCAGGGGCGCGGCGCCGCTCGCACGCGGCGATGCCGGCGTGAGCGCGTTCCAGGGAGGCAGGTTCGTCATGACTTCATGCCTCTGCGCGGATCGGGATGGTCGTGCCCGAGGTTGGGATTGTAGTACGGATCGTCCGCGATCACCGCAGGCCAGCGTTCGCGCATCAGCTGCGCCTCGGCAGGATTCCAGGTGCGGGCACCGTTGGTGCCCGATTCGAGGTGATACAGGCGTGCGTAGGGCGTGAAGACGACCCGCAGGCCCGCCGCGCGCGCGCGCAGGCAGTAGTCGATGTCGTTGAAGTCGATCGCGAGCCGCTCGTCGAAACCACCGAGGCGGTCGAACGTGCGGCGTCGGGTCATCATGACCGCGCCGGTCACGGCCGAATAGTTCCGCGGGCCGAGGGCGAGGCCGAAGTAGCCCGGTTCGTTCGGAGGCGCCTGGTGGTGCAGGTGCGCCGCCAGCCCGCAGACGCCCATCACCACGCCGACGTGCTGGAGGCGGCCGTCGGGGTAGAGCAGTTTGGCGCCGACGGCGCCGATCGCGGGATCCTGCGAGTACTCGAGCAGTGCCTCGATCCAGTCGGGCGAGAGTACCTCGACGTCGTCGTTGAGGATGAGGAGGTGCTCCCCGCTCGCGTGCTGCACCGAGAAGTTGAGCTTGTGCGAGAAGTTGAACGCACCGTCGATGCGGTAGCTCACGCGCCGGTGCGGAATGGCCGCGAGCGCTGCCTCGGTTGCCGCGGACATGTTGCCGTTGTCGACGACCACCAGCTCGTAGTCACGGTAGGTCGATCGCTCGTGAATACTGCGGATGCAGTGCGGCAGGAGGGCCACGGTGGTGCCGGCGACGTCCCTGGCGCGATCATCGGTCGGGATGACGATCGAGACCATGGGACGTCCCTTGATACGCCTCCGCACGCGAAACAGGCCCGGCGACGCCCCTTCGAGGACGTCGGCATCCAGGTGCGTCCGCTCCACGTGCGACTCGAGGGCCCGGCGGGCGGCGTCGAGGGCCCAGGGCTTCGCCGCAGGCTGTGCGGCCGCCGAGCCCGCGACCTTTCGCCAGTGATACAGCACCCTGGCGACGTGCCCGATGCGATCCGTCACCGACACGACACGCAGGGCCAGGTCGAAGTCCTGCGAGCCCTCATAGCCCTGACGGAAGCGCCCAACCGTCTCGATCGTGGTCCGGCGCAGCACCATCAGGTGGTTCGTGTACATGAAATTCAGGAAGTGCTCGGGCGCCCAGTCTGGCTTGTAGTAGGGCTCGGAGTGGGCGCCCGCCTCGTCGATCTTGTCCTCGTCGCTGTAGATGAAGTCGAGATCCGGCTGCTGGTTCAGGAGCGACGCAACTTCATACAGCGCGTCGGGCGACAACTCGTCGTCGTGGTCGAGGAAGGCGACGAATTCGCCGGTCGCCAGGTCGAGGCCGGCGTTCGATGCTGCGCAGATGTGACCGCTCGTCGGCAGGCGCAGGATCCTGATGCGCGCGTCGGTGTTCTCGTACGCATCGAGAGCGCGGTGCGTGTCGGCCGAGGCCGAGCCGTCGTCGACGAGGCAGAGTTCCCAGTAGGGGTAGATCTGGTGCCTGACCGATCCGACACACGCGTGCAGCCACGCGGGCGGGGTGTCGTGCACGGGCGTGATGATGGTGAAGGTCGGTCGGTATGCGAGGCGGCTGACCGCCTGCGCGTGCGCCCGCCGCGCGTCGTTCGACGAGGTCTGGGCAGCAATCCAGCGGGTGTAAGCGGAGTCGTTGGGCATGGCGTGTGCGACGTCCCGCGGGGCGCCAGGGGAGGCGGGCGCGGGCTGACGTGATGCGCGTGCGGCCTCGAGCATGTTGCGCGCGGTCTGACGGGACGCGACGCGCGGTGCACCCCACACGCCCCACTCGGCGAGGCGCGGAACTCCCGGCGGCGTGCGGCAGGTCAGGGCGATCTCGAGGCTCCCGCGCAGGTAGCGCGGAAGCCTGACCCGGAGCGGGCGCCAGGCGTGGTCGGCGAGCCGACGGCGGGGATCGACCTCGCGCGCCGCGCGCCCGGTCCACGACGACTCCGGGCAGGTGACCACCATCTCGAACAGCAGAGCGCCTGGCAGATCGTGTGCGAGGCCGAATACCGCGCCGCACTCGACGACCACGCGGGCGTGGCCGACGCAGGGCGTGCGCCACGCGATGGTCGTGTCGACGCGCGCCACGATCGCCTCGCGGGTGAGGGCGCCGAGGGTGACGGGGCCGACCGACGAGGCCGACCCGGGTCGCGGCGACGGATCCGGATCGTGCACGGTTGCTGTCTCGAGCGACAGGGCGACGACCGGCGACGAGCCAGGGCCGGCCGTGTCGACGAACCGCTGGAGGCCCACGACCACCGCGAGATCGTCAACGGCACGTGCCAGGGTCCGCAGAGGGTGTCGCGTGGCGGCCTGCCACGCCCCGGCCTGCGCCTGGAACCACTGGCGTTCGGGTGTATCACGGGCGCGCACGAGGCGCTCGCGTGCGTCGTCGCGCACACGCCGTGCATCCTCGAGTGCCTGCAGGCCCCGCAGGCGGGCGCGTCGCAGCGCGAGGCGGTCTGGGTCCGGATCGGCGGTGGCCGGCCGCGGCGTGGGCGTCATGGCCGATCCCCGGGTGCGGCGGCATCGGTCGGGGCGTGCGCGTCGCCGGCCCGGATCTGCGAGAGCCGATCGTGGATGCGCTGCGCCATCGTGTCGGTCGAGAGCACGGCCCTCACGTGCGCCGCTCCCCGCGCGCCGAGTTCCCGTGCGCGTTCCGGGGCCCGCACGACCTCACGCATGCAGCGGGCGGCGTCGTCGATGTCGGGCTCGGCCCACACATAGCCGGGCAGATAGGGCCCGTGATTGCGGGCGATCGGCACGCGCGTGTATGACACGAGGTGGCTGACATCTGGCGTCATGAAATCGACATTGCCCGAGTAGGCCGTCGCGATGGCGGGTTTGCCGAGCAGCATCTGTTCCGCGATGGTCATGCCGAAGCCCTCGGCGCGGTGCAGCGACAGGCAGGCGTCCGTGACGTTCATCAACGCCCCGACCTCTGCGCGGTGCAGCGCGACCTCGAGCAGGATCACGTTGAGGCCGCTGGCGGCATCGGCAAGGCGGCGGACTGCGGCGCGGTCGAAGTGACCGTTGGTGAACTTGAGGAGCAACAGGGCCTCGTCGTGCCCGAACTGCGCGCGGCGGAAGGCCTGGATGGCGCCGAGCGGGTTCTTCCGCTCGACCTGGCTCGACACGTCGAACGTGTAGAGGAAGGTGAAGGGCTGCGCCGGGAGGCCGAAATGCGCGCGCCCGAAGTGGCCCACCTGCGGCTGGGGCAGTCCGAGCGGGATGCGGACGACCGGGACCGGCGCGTGACGTCCGATGCTGCGCCGGGAGAACTCGCTGGCGACCCAGACTTCGTCCACGACGTCGAACCCGTCGGCGAAGTCGGGGCGGAACTCCTCGAGTTCCCAGAACCAGTAGCCGATCGTGTAGCGGTTCGTGAAGTACGCGGTCCCGCGATCGCGGGCGAACGCCGCCATGTTGTCGGCGTTCAGGTGCACGAGGTTGAACGGATGCGGATGCGCGCGCGTGAAGTCCGTGAACGCGGGATCGGTGGTGCGCTGCGGACCACGCACGTTGTTCAGCGCGAACGGTACACCGGCCTGCTGCAGCGCACGCAGAGAACACCGGGTCGCCTCGCCCATGCCGCTCTCGGCGCTGATGTAGCCGGCGACGTTCACGCCGAGCGGCGCCCGGCGCACGTCGGCGGGCACGGGCACCGCGGTCCGTGCGCGGAGGCGCCGCTTGCGACGCGCCAGCGACCGCACGGGCAGGTCACGCGCCCACTGTCTCGCCCCAGAGACGATGCCGAGTGTGCGGGTGGTGCGCGTCGTGACGACCCGCATCCGCGCCAGCGTCATCGACAGTGCCTGATCGAACAGGGCCCGCTGCTGCTCGATGACCGAGAGCAGGCTTCGCGTCGTTTCGGCCGCCTCGGCCCGGAGGACCCGGGCCTCGTGTTCAAGGGCCTCGCACCGGCGGTGCAGGCGCTCGATCTCGGCCGCGCGTTCCCGTTCTGCGTCGCTCATGACACCTGGCGCGTCACGAGGCCGACGCGGGCGTCAGCCTGGCCTTCAGCGTCCGCAGGCGCACGAAGCGTGGACCATCGAAGTCGGCCTGCGTGAAGCCGGTGCGCCGGAACGCGCCAAGCAGCTCCTCGAGGCCGCGGTCGAGGTCGTACGCGAGGCGGAAGTCGGGGAAGAGGCGGGCGAACCGGGCGAACGAGACCCGATAGTCGCGCGGATCGATCGTGGCCGTGTCGGAAAACGACAGCGGGGCCGCGGGGACGAGGGCGCCGACGCGCTCGGCGATGTCGCGCACCCGGAAGTTCATGGTGTCGGCGCCGATGTTGAGCGCCATGGCGTGGGTGCGTTCGCGCGGAGCGTCGGCGATCGCCACGAACGCCCGGGCGATGTCGGCGCAGTGCACCAGGGGGCGCCAGGGTGAGCCGTCGGTCAGGACGCGCACGCTGCCGCAGGCCACGGCCGAGGCCAGCAGATTGTTGGCCACGAGGTCGATGCGCAGCATCGGCGAGTGACCAAACGCCGTCGCGTTGCGCAGGAACACCGGCGAGAAGCTGCTGTCGGCGAGCTCGAGCAGCTGCGACTCCGCGTCGATCTTCGACCGTGCGTACGCCGAGAGGGGATTCAGCGGGGCGTCCTCGGTGGCGTCGTCGTCCACCTTGCCATATACCGAGCAGCTGCTGGCAAACAGGAACCGCTTGACGCCGGCCGCCTTGGCCACGCGCGCCAGGTGGATGGTGCCGCCGCGGTTGACGGCGTCGGTCAGGCCGGGGTCGAGGTCGCCCATCGGGTCGTTCGAGATAGCGGCGAGGTGACAGACCACATCGACACCGTCGAGGTCGGCCGGGGTGAGTGCCCGCACGTCCCGCCGCCACTCGGTGTCGGGGGACGGCGGCGTGGTCCACTCGCATCCGTCGAAGTACCCGAGGTCCACGCCGGTCACCCGGTACCCGGCGTCGCGAAGCTGGCCGACGAGATGGGCCCCGATGAAACCGCGGTGACCAGACACGAGCGCGTGGCGTTTCGGCATCAGCAAACCAGCCCAGTGTATCGGATCGAACCCGGGCGTCCTCCAGCGTCGCGCAGGGGGCCTGGGCAGTCCGGCGCCACCGCGAAGTCGGCTAGAATCCGGGCGGCATGCCCACCTCGTCGCTGACCGCGATCGTGGTCGCGTACAACAACCGCGCGCTCACCGAGCGGTGCCTCGCCAGCCTTGCCGCCGGGTGGCCGCGCGACTGGGAGGTGATCCTGGCCGACAACGGGTCGACTGACGATACAGCCGAGGCCGCCGAGGCCCATCGACACGAGATCCACCGGTTGCGCGTCCTTCGCCGCGACGGCAACGTGGTCTTCTCCGAGGTCGCCAACGCCGCCGCCCGCGTGGCATCGGGCGACCACCTGGTCTTCCTGAACAACGACATCGAGATTGGCGCGGCCGCCGTCGGGACCCTGGTCGAGGCGTTGCGGCGGCAACCCGGTGCCGGTGTAGCCGGGGCGAAGCTCGTGTACCCCGGGTACGCCCGGGTGCAGCACGCGGGCGTCCGGCCGATGCTCTGGGGACTCGTGTCCAACTATGGCGCCGGCGCGTCGCCCGATGATGCCAGAGTCAATGTCGCGGGTGACGTCTTTGCGGTGACCGGAGCCTGTGTTGCCGTCGAGCGTGCCCTGTTCGAGGCGGTCGGCGGGTTCGATACCGGATTCAGGTGGGGGTACGAGGACATCGACCTCTGCCTCCGGGCGCGAGCCGCCGGGCGCCGGGTGGTCTACGAACCATCGGCCGTGGCGGTGCACGCGGAGTCGCAGACGCTGGGATCCGCACACTACG
>JAEUQQ010000258.1 GCA_016789685.1 Acidobacteriota bacterium
ACGGCGCCCTTCCGCGTGCACGCATCGAAGCGTGGCGTCGCGGCGTCGGGCAACGCGTCAGCGTCGGTCGACCGCGACGGCCAGGTCGTCGACCTGCCCATCGTCGTTGACATCGCCCGGCCGCAGTTCGGCGCCATCGAGGGGACGGTGTTCAACCCCGACGCCTCACCGGCGGCGTTTGCGCAGGTCGTGCTCGGCGGAGGCCTTTCGGCGCCGACGGCCACGGCCACGGCCGACGGGACGTTTGCCTTCACGGGCGTGCCCCTCGGGCGGTTCGTGCTGCGCGCGACGCCGCAGGTCGGCGCGACGCAGGAGGCCTCGGCGAGCGGTGAACTCGCGTTCGAGAACGACATCGCGCGCGTGTCGCTGATCCTGGGCGGTACCGCGACCGTGACCGGCACCGTCGTCCTGGCGGACGGCGTCACGCCGGCGCCGTTTGCCAACGTGTTCCTGACGGGCGTCCCGTTCGCAGGGTGCGAGGCCGCGCAGCCGGTCGCCTGCTCGGCCGGACCCACCGGCCTGCCGTCTCGGACGTGCGCGGAACTGTCGCAGCGGGGAGGCTGCCTCAACGCTGCCGACGCCAGCGGGAGATTCGCATTCGCGCGCATCTCGGCACGATCGTTCTCGGTTGTGGCCGAGACCACCGATGGCCGGCTGGGCCAGGTCGGTGGACCGCTCAACCCCAACCAGTCGCTCGACCTGCGCGTGGTCCTGTCGGATTCGAGCCGCGTGAGCGGCCGCGTGCTATCGGCGGCCGGCACGCCCGTGGCACTCGCCGTTGCAGAGTTTGCGGTGCCGCCGCTGGCCGTGGGCCAGCCCTCGACGATCTACGCACAGACCGCTGCCGACGGCACATTCGTGTTCGAGTCGATTCGCACGGGCGGACCGTTTGCCCTCTCGATCACCGACCCGCTCGGCGACGGCATCGCGCGACGCAACGTCACGAGCACGGGCAACGACATCGACCTCGGTGACATCGTGCTCGACCAGGGCGTGCCGACGGTCGTTACGACCGATCCCCTCCCCGCGACGGGCAGCGTGCCGCTGGCCACGACGTTCCGCGTCGTGTTCTCGGAACCTGTAGACCTGGCCACCGTCACGCCGCAGCACATCACCCTGACCGGGCCTGGCGGGCCACTGACGTCGGTGCTGACGCTCGAACCGGGTGACCTCGTGGTCTCGCTGCGTCCGCTGACGCCGCTCGCCGAGAGCACGCGCTACACGCTGCAGGTGCGCAACGTGAAGGACCGGTTCGGCAAGCCGATGACGACGCCGTTTGCCACCACGTTCACCGCGATCGACCTCACGCCACCGACGATCGTGTCGCTGTCGCCGCAGGCAGCTGCCAGCGGCGTGCCGGTGACGACGGCCTTCCGCGTGCAGTTCAACGAGCCGGTCAATCCCGCCCGCTTCACCGGCGCGCCGATCGTCGTGGCGCGTGGCGCCGACGTGCTCGCCGGCCGTACCGATTACCTGTTTGGCAACACGGTCATCGTGTTCACGCCGACGTTCCCGCTGCTCGACGACACATCGTACGAGTTCCGCGTCGCAGCCGCCACCGATACGACCGGCAACACCCAGGCCGCACCGCTCGTCGCCGCGTTCAGCACCACCGATCGCACGCCGCCGCAGATCTCGGCCATCACGGCTCCTGACGGCGGCAGGGTGATCGAGGGCACGACGATTGACGTCACGGCGACGGCCGCGTCGGCGTTCGACGTGGCCTACATCGACTTCTATGTGAACGGAGTGCTCACGTTCACCGACCGGCAGGCCCCGTTCGTGCTGCCGTTCCTCGCCGCGCCCTCGTTCGGCCCGCCGGGCACGCAGGTCGGAATTGCCGCCGTCGCGACCGACACGTCTGGTAATCGCGGCACGCAGCTCGTCGGCACCGTCGTCGAGATCGCGCCAGACGCCGCTCCGGGCCTCACCATCACGTCGCCTGCCGATGGATTCGCCGCCGGCAACAATCAGCGCATCACCCTCCAGGTCGTCGCGACCGACGATGTCGGCATCGTGCAGGTGGCATACCGCGCAGAGACCGGACGTCCGGCCGACGCGTCAGCCGTCACGCTGACGCCGACGGCGACCGCCTCGCAGCAGTCGTTCGGGTTCAACATGCCGTCTGACGCCGTACCAGGCTCGACCGTGCGCGTGACGGCCTCGGTGCGCGACACGAAGGGGCAGACCACGACGCACCAGATCGGCCTCACCGTCCTCGACGCCGTCGCGCCCACTGTCG
>JAEUQQ010000270.1 GCA_016789685.1 Acidobacteriota bacterium
CGAAGAAGTAGTTCGGGTGCCGCGACGCGGCCCACAGGCCGACATTGCAGATGCGGCCCCGGTTGGCCGGATCGGCCTTGAACCGGGCCAGCTGCCAGTCGGCAAGCACCTCGCCGGCAAATCCCACGCCCCAGAGCACGACGCCCGCCACGTCGAGGGCGCCGAGCGGCGCGGTGTCCGTCGCGGTGAGCAGGTGGGGGAGCGAGAAGCCGACGGCGGCGACGGCCTGGGCCTGGAAGAACACGAAGAACCGCACGTCGAGGTTGGCGGCCCAGGCCTCGCGGAGGTCCTGGTAGCGGCTGTCTTCGACCGGGTGGAGGGCCATCACGCGCCGATGCAGGTACACCGACAGGCGCACGCTCCAGGCCAGCACCATCACGAGCAGCAACGCCACCCGCAGTCGATCGCCGCCTCCGGCCCACGCGTAGACCAGCGCCAGCGGCGTGAAGGTGAACGCCCAGGCGGCATCGACGATGCCGTTGTTGCCGATGCGGCGTGCGACCATCCAGACCAGCAGCATCAGGAGCGCGGCGGCGGCCCAGCCGGCAAGCAGGAGGGAGGCGAACGGTGGCATCACGATCTCCTAGGACTTCTGCTGCACCCTCGACGATTCACGGATGTAGAATCAGCCCGCACATGCGACTCCGACCGTTGACGGTGGGCTGCTTCGGCGGCGGCACCGGCCTGCCGAGCCTGATCGGCGGCCTCAAGCGAAATCCCTGGCTCCGCATCAATGCTGTCGTCACGATGTTCGACAGCGGCGGCAGCTCCGGGCAACTCCGCGACGAACTCGGCGTCCTGCCCCCCGGCGACGTGCTGAAGTGCGCGCTCGCCCTGGCACGCAACGAGAAGGAGGCGCGGAAGATCCTTCTCACGCGATTCCCGTCACTCGAACACTCGCGGCTCGGCGGCCACACCGGCGGCAACCTCCTGCTGTCGATGATGGAGCAGTACTCGACCGACTTCCTCGCCGCCATCGACGGATTGCGCACCATGCTCGGCTGTGACGGCCGTGTCTGGCCGGTGAGCACCGAATCGGCCTCGTTGTGCGCCGAATACGCCGACGGATCGACGACGCGGGGCGAGGTCGAGGTCGATGCCGGGCAGGCGCAGGGGCAGTGGATCGAGCACCTGTGGCTCGACCCGCCGGCCACCATCCACCCGCGCGTCGCCGAGGCCATCCGCGGCTTCGACGCCGTGGTCATCGGGCCTGGCTCGTTCTACACGAGCCTCGTGCCCATCTTCCTCGCGCGCGGCATCCAGGACGCCCTGAGCGAGGTCGATGGCCCCGTCATCCTCGTCGCCAACCTGCTGACCGAGGGCCGGGGCATGCGGGGGTTCACGGCCGGCGAAGCCGCGCGCCGGATGGCCGATGTCATCGGACGTGACGTCGATGCCGTCATCGTCAACGATGGCCGTCCGCCCGACGACGTGATCGAAAGCTACGCTGCCGAACACAAGGAACTCCTGCCCATCGGCGACGTGCCGCCGGGATGCGAGGTGGTGGTCGGCGATTTCTGGTCATCGGGGATCGCACGACACGATCGCCGCCGCCTGGCGTACGCCGTGTGGTCGGTGCTGGCGGGACGCCTGCTCGACTAGCGCGTCGGCCGGTGCGTGTGAGCCGCCGGACGGCGATCCGCGTCGGCGGTGCGCCGCTGGGTGCGCCGTGGCGTGGCGGCCGGCAGTGCGTGAGGGAGTGTGTGGCCATGGGAGTGACGCCGATGCGACGGATGTGGATGGTGGGACTGGCGGCGATGATGATGGTCGGGCTCGTGCCGGTGCGCGCGGCGGGGCCCGACGTGGCGGCCGTCATCGCGGGGATCGACGCCAAGGCCGTTGGCTATGCCGACGTCGCGAAGCAGATCTGGGGCTTCGCCGAGGTGGGCTACCAGGAAGAGAAGAGCAGCGCCCTGCTGCAGGCGAGCCTCGCGGCCGCGGGGTTCACCATCCAGAAGGGCGTTGCCGACATTCCCACCGCGTTCGTCGCGACCTGGGGCACGGGCGCGCCGGTGATCGGCATCCTCGGCGAATTCGACGCGCTCCCGGGGCTCTCGCAGGAGGCGACACCGGTCAAGAAGCCGGTCGTCGAGAACGGCGCAGGGCACGGCTGTGGCCACAACCTGTTTGGCACGGCGTCGATGGCGGCTGCGGTCGCCATCAAGGAATGGCTCGTCGCCAACAGGCGCGCGGGGACGGTGCGCTTCTACGGCACGCCCGCCGAAGAAGGCGGCTCCGGCAAGGTCTACATGGTGCGTGCGGGCCTGTTCAGCGATGTCGACACGGTGATCGCCTGGCATCCGGGCGACCGCAACCAGGTCAGCGCAGACACGTCGCTGGCCAACATCACGGGCAAGTTCCGCTTCCGTGGCGTGTCGGCCCATGCCGCGGGCGCGCCCGAGCGCGGGCGGTCGGCCCTCGAC
>JAEUQQ010000333.1 GCA_016789685.1 Acidobacteriota bacterium
GGGCCAACATCTTCGGGTTCAAGACGCTGGGCGTCGAGTGGATCCTGTCGGCGAGCGCGGTCGGATCGCTGCGTGAAGACATCGCGCCGCTCGATCTCGTGGTGCCCGACCAGTTCTTCGATCGTACGAAGGGCCGCGCGAGCACGTTCTTCGGCAACGGGCTTGCGGCACACGTCGGGTTCGGGCACCCGGTGTCGAAGGTCGTCGCGGATCTGTTGCACGAGGGCGCGACGCGGATCGGCGCGCGGGTGCACCAGGGTGGCACGTATGTCTGCATGGAAGGGCCGGCGTTCTCGACCAAGGCCGAGTCGGAGTTCTACCGGTCGAGCGGCTTCGACATCATCGGCATGACCAACCTGCAGGAGGCCAAGCTGGCCCGCGAGGCCGAGATCGCGTACGCCACGCTGGCGCTGGTGACCGACTACGACTGCTGGCATCCCGACCACGACGCGGTCACGGTCGAGATGGTCATCAACAACCTGCACCAGAACGCGCGGACCGCGCAGCAGGTGATCGCGCACGCGGTCGAGCAACTCGGTACGGGCCGCTACCCGAACGACTGCGCGACGGCGCTGGCCGCGGCCATCATCACGCAGCCAGAGGCCATTCCCGAGCAGGTCAAGCGCGACCTGGCTCCCATCATCGGCAAGTACGTCCGCTGAGCGGGCCGTGCGCGCCTTCACCCCGTTTCGCTGACGTCACGTCGCCTCTCCCTCACCCACCATGCGCATCATCGTCACCGGTTCGATCGCCTACGACTACCTGATGTCGTTTCCCGGCTCCTTCGCGGAACACATCCTGCCCGAGCACCTGTCGCACATCAGCCTGAGCTTCCTTGTCGACTCGATGGACAAGCGGCGGGGCGGCTGTGCGCCCAACATCGCCTACACGCTGGCGTTGCTCGGTGAGCGGCCGGTGCTGATGGCCACGGCGGGCCAGGACTTCCCCGAGTATCGGCAGTGGCTCGAGGCGCACGGCGTCGACACGTCGCTCGTGCGCGAGATTCCCGGCAAGTTCAGCGCGTCGTTCTTCTGCAGCAGCGACCGCGATAACAACCAGATCGCCTCGTTCTACACAGGCGCGATGGCCAACGCGGGTGAGCTGTCGTTTGCCGATGCAGGGCCGTGCGACCTCGCGATCATCTCGCCCAACGACCCGGGCGCGATGGTCAAGTACGCGCAGGAGTGCCGGCGGCTCGGCATCAAGTACATCTACGACCCCGGCCAGCAGTGCGCGCGCTCGAGCGGCGAGGAACTGCGCGAGGGCATCGTGGGCGCGCACATGCTGATCTGCAACGACTACGAGTACGAGCTGATCCGCCAGAAGACCGGACTCGAGGCGGCGACCATGCTCCAGCAGTCGGCGGCCGTCATCGTCACGCGTGGCGAGCGCGGCTCGACGATCTGGACGTCTGACGCCGAGTACGCCATCGCCGCGGTGCCGCCGGTCAGGGAGGCCGACCCGACCGGTGTCGGCGACGCATTCCGGGCGGGCTTCCTGCGCGGACTCGCGCTTGGCGCCGACTTCCAGGTGAGCGCGCAGATCGGCAGCGTCGCCGCGGCCTTCGTGCTCGAGCAGACGGGGGCCCAGAGTCACACGTTCTCGTGGGCCGAGTTCTCGCGCCGCTACGAACAGCACTTCGGCGCAACCTTGCCGGCGTAGCCCGCCGATGCCCAGCGGCCTGCGGGTGGCCCTCGCGGTGGCAATCGTGGCGGGGGCCCTGGCGTGGAGCGGCCTGATCCTCACCGTGCCGTCGTGGCGCGCGGGCCACGACGCGGTGCGCGCGACGGCAGCGGCCGCCGTGTACACGCTTGCCGACCGCGTGTGTCACCAGCGCCCCGAACGTTCATTTGCGCCGGACGGTACCCCCATGCCGGTCTGCGCGCGTTGCTCGGGGCTCTACCTGTCCGGAGCGGCGGGGGCGCTGCTCGCGCTCGGCTGGTCGCTGTCGGCGGCTGGCCGTCGGCCGGACGATGCCGCGCGATGGCGGTGGGTGCTGGTGGCCTGTGCCCTGCCGACCGCCCTGAGTTGGCTGGCCGAAGTGAGTCTGTTGGCGGCGCCGACGACCACCGTGCGGGCGATCTGCGCGCTGCCGCTGGGCGCGGTCACCGGCTGGCTCTGCGTCAGGGTGGCCGTCGGGGCGCTGCGCTGAGGCGGGCGGCTTGCAGGGCGCGTCTTCGTTGCGAGGGCCCCTGGCACGGGGGCCAGAG
>JAEUQQ010000356.1 GCA_016789685.1 Acidobacteriota bacterium
CCCGCCCGGCGCACGGCCACTGCGCGTCCGCCCGACAGGTCGTGCCGGCGCGCCCTGTGCCGCGGGTCGACGCCCTAGGCGCGCACGCGCAGCCGGTAGTGCACGGCCTTGCGGCTCAACGTGTTGCGATGGACACCGATCAGGGCCGCGGCCTTGACGATGTTGCCCTCAGCCTGCGCGAGCGCCCGCGCGTAGAAGGCCTTCTCGAACGCGCTGTGCGCATCGTCGTACAGGAGGCCGCGGTCGATCATCTGCGCTACGAGCGTTTCGAGTTGTTCGCGCACGGGGACACCAGTGGCGCTGGGGAGGCGCGGGTTACGACAGTCCGCGGCCGGTCAGCCGCTGGAGGGCTTCGAGGTACTTCGCACGCGTGCGCACGATGACATCGTCGGGCAGCGCGGGCACGGGCGGGCGCTTGTCCCACCGGATGGCTTCCAGGTGATCGCGCACGAACTGCTTGTCGAAACTCGCCTGCGGCCCCCCAGGCGCATACGTGTCGGCCGGCCAGAACCGCGACGAGTCAGGGGTGAGGATCTCGTCGATCAGGATGATCTCCTCGGCTCCCGCGCCGGCCGTGCGCAGGCCCCCGAACTCGAACTTCGTGTCGGCCAGGATGATGCCGCACTGCGCGGCGTGGGCCGACGCCCGCGCGTAGATGGCCAGCGTCAACTCGCGCAGGCGCGCTACGCGGTCGGCTCCGATGGCGCGGCTGGCGTCGGCCTCGCTGATGTTCTCGTCGTGGCCGCTTGCGGCCTTCGTGGCTGGCGTGAAAATCGGTGACGGCAGGCGGTCCGATTCGCGCAGACCGGCCGGCAGCGGGATGCCGCAGACGGTCCCCGACTGCTGATAGTCCTTCCAGCCAGATCCCGAGAGATAGCCGCGCGCGACGCACTCGACCGGAAACGGTTCGCTCCGGTGCACGAGCATCGTGCGGCCGACGAGGTCGTCGCGACGGGCCTCGACGGGAAAGTCGGCGAGTTCTGTTGACACCAGGTGGTGCCGCACCAGGCCCTCGACCCTGGCGAACCAGAACAGCGACATCGCCGTCAGGATGCGGCCCTTGTCGGGAATCCCCGATCCGAGCACGTAGTCGAATGCCGAGATGCGATCGGTCGCCACGATCAGCAGGTGCTGGTCGCCGACGGCGTACACGTCGCGCACCTTGCCCTTCCTGACGAGTGGCAACTCGAGCGCGGAGTCGAGCAGTGGAGCAGACAGGGGAAGGGTCATCGCCGGTGCCGGCCAGACAGCTTATCCGAGGCGCCGGTCGCGGGCAAACCCGCTGGCGGGGGCCGGCGGCACACCGCTACGACGACGCACGGAGGACGATGATCGGCCCACGCTTGTTGCGGAGCCTGATCTTCGGGCCCCCGTCGCCGTAGGTGGCCGTGCGCCGCTCGACAAGCCCCTCGCGCTGGCCTGCCTCGGCCGGTTCCGGTAGCGTAATGGGGCCGACCTCGTTTTCGGCGTCGATGACGACCGCACCCTGCGGCAGCGTCAGCGTCAGCGCGCCGTCGGTCGTCTCGATGGAGCCTGCGGTGATCGTCGTCGCAGTCGCGGAGATGGTCGAGCGGTTGGCATCCACGGTGAGCGGGCCGCGCAGGTCCTCGATGTCGACCGTGAGGTCGCCGCCATCGACATCGACGCCGGCGCCGGGGCGCACGACGCGCGCGCGCAGCCGCCGCACCTCGAGGTCGATCGCGCCGGCGACGTCGCGCAACTCGATCTGTCCGTCGCGCGACTGCAGCGACGCGCCTTCGCGGATTCCCTCGGCCGAGACCACCGTCCGGTTGGTTTCGACATCGAGGGCCCTGGCCGACGCGACCTCGAGCCGGCCGTCGCTCATCTCGCCGTCGACCGTGCCCTCGATACGCGTGAGCGTGACGTTCGTCCGCCCCGAGTCGAGCGTGACGCCGGCGATGTCGCTGACGGTGGCGACGCCCCCGTCCACGTCGAGCTGGATCCCCAGGCGACGTGGCATGGTGACGGTCAGCTCGGCCGGGACGCGCCGCATCTGGACCCGCCATTCCTCGGGGTGGCGTACCTCGAGGACGATCTCGGTGTCGTCGACGCGCCACTGGGTGACGAGGGCGGGCAGGGCGGCCGTGGCCTCTTCCTGGGTTTCACCGCCGACCTGCACCGAGAGTGTGGCCGAGACGGTGTCGCCGTCGGCGCCCGTGACGGTGAGTCGGCCCGAGAACCCCTCGAGCCGCACGCGGCGGGTCGAGGTGGTGGCGGCTGCCTCGAACGAGCGGTTGGCGACGGCCACCGCCTTGGCTCCTGCCATCTCGCGGCGCCAGCGCTTGAAGATGTCGCCGAAGCCGACACGGGTGGTCGAGGTCGTGGCGGGGGCGGTCACCTGGAAGGCGATCGCGCCGACCACGAGGAACGCGACGACGAGGAGGAGTTCACGACGGCCCATGTGGCATCCGCTTCCGACGCTATAGTAGAGTGGCGCGGCCACTGGTGCCGCAGATTTCGGCGGCAGGGCACCCCGACACCGGCATGAAGGCCCACCTGCGCACCGCGCTCATCCTCGTTGCCACACTGGCGCTGGTCGCGTTGTTCCTCAACAACGCCAACCTGGCGGGTGTGTGGGCCGACGTCCAGCGGGCCGAACCCCTGCCGCTGGTGGCTGCGCTCGGGACGACGGCGCTGACGTATATCATGCGGGCCTGGCGGTGGCAGGTGATGCTGTCGCCGATTGGCCGGGCGCGGATGGCCGTGGCGTTCAGGACCACGGTCATCGGCTTTGCCGCCAATGCGCTCCTGCCGGCGCGCGTGGGCGAAGTGCTGCGCCCGCTGCTGCTGGCCCGGCGCGAAGGCCTCAACGCGACGTCGTGTTTCGCAACGATCGTGCTCGAGCGCGTGCTCGACCTGGTGACGGTGCTGGCGCTGCTCGGCGTGTTCGTGCTCATGTCCGATGCTTCGGTGACGTCAGCCGACCCCCGGTTGTTCCGCGCCGTGCAGTCGGCGGGGCTCCTGGCCCTGGCGGCGTCGGTCGCCGGCCTCGTCCTGTTTTTCTTCCTGGCAGGGCATCCGGAGCGCCTTGGCACCATCGCGGCCCGGCTCACCGCGAAGCTGCCGGCCCGGATCGGCGAGCCGCTCGCCCGGATCGTGACGACCTTCTCGGCTGGCCTGACCGTCATGCGGCAGCCACAGACGCTGGCGTGGACGCTCGTGCTGTCGGTGCCGCTCTGGCTCTCGATCTCAGCGGGCATCTGGCTGGTGTCGAAGGCGTTCCACATCACGATGCCGCCGACCGGCACCTTCCTGATTGTCGCCTTCCTCACGGTGGGCGTGGCGGCACCGACGCCGGGCGCGGTCGGCGGGTTCCACGTGGCGTACCGCGCGGGCGCCACCACGTTCTTTGGCGCCTCGCCCGAGGCGGCGGTCGGGGCGGCCATCGTCCTGCACGCCATCTCGTTCGTCCCGGTGGCCGTGCTGGGGCTCGTGTTCATGATCCAGGATGGCGTGCAGCTCGGCCGGCTCTCGAGCCTGCGCGAGCCCGGCGGCGGGGTCGATGCCTCTGCGGGCGTGGAACGGAGTGGCGGCGCGTGAAGTGTCCCTACTGCGGTCATCTCGGTGACAAGGTGGTCGATTCGCGCGAGAGCCGCGAAGGCGAAGTCATCCGTCGTCGTCGCGAGTGTCTCGAGTGCGGCAAGCGGTTCACGAGCTACGAGCGCATCGACGAGATCCCCTACATGGTGGTCAAGAAAGACGGCCGCCGTGAGCGCTTCGAGCGCCAGAAGGTGGTGTCGGGGCTGCTGAAGGCGTGCGAGAAGCGCCCCGTCAGCGTCGCCGCCCTCGAGCGCGTGGCCGATCGCATCGAGGCCGCGCTCGTGGACCGCGCCGAGCGCGAACTCTCGACGCACGAGATCGGCAGCATGGTGATGGACGACCTGCGGCGCCTCGACAAGGTCGCCTACGTGCGTTTCGCCTCGGTCTACCGGCATTTCCGCGACATCGGCGAGTTCATGACCGAGCTCGAGGACTTGCTCAACACGAACAAGGAATGATCGGCCGCCTGTCTTCGCGCTCGTCGGCCTCACTCACCGCGTGGCTGGGCCTCGTATTCGCGTGCGTCGCGATGTCGTCCGGCGTCGTGTCGACGGCCAGCGACGATCGCATCCGCGTGACGCCGCTGGCGCGCGATGGGCAGGTATACGTCTCGTTCGAGGTGCTCGACGCCTTCAGCGACGACACGCGCGACGCCATGCAGAGCGGCCTGCTCACGACGTTCCTGTACGACGTCGAGTTGCGGCGACCCACGCTGCTCTGGTTCGATCGGCTCGTGGCATCGGCGCAGGTGACGGCCACGGTCAAGTACGACAACCTCACGCGACGCTATCACGTGTCGGTGATGCACGACGGTCGCGTCGAGGACTCACGGGTCACTGACGACGAGCACGTGGTGCGGGCCGTGCTCACGTCATTCTCGCGGTTGCCGCTGTTCAGCACCGAACCGCTCGAAGCCAACGGTGAGTACTACGTGCGCGTCAGGGCCCGGACCCGTCCACGTCCCGGCGGCGCCTGGTGGCCCTGGTCGACGCACGGTGAACTGTTCGGCACGGCGAAGTTCACGTTCCTGCCGTAGGAGCCCGCGTCATGGCCGACCGCCCTACGTCGATACTCGGCGCCCCCGCCCCTGAACGGCCACCGTCCGTCGCGCGGCGGCCCATGCGCGACAACCCTGGCCTGATCCTGCTCTGGATCGTGCTGCTGCTGGGCGCGCTGGCGGCGATGATCACGCTCGCCGATCGGTCGGCGTCGCTCTCGCCAGACTTCCTGAGCGAGGTGGTGCTCTACGCGCTGGTCGCCGCCGACGTGTCCATCCTCGTCGCGCTGCTGTTCGTCCTGGCCCGCAACGTTGTCAAGCTGTTGGTCGAGCGTCGCCGGGCGCTGCCGTTCGCCAGGTTCCGGTCGAAGCTGGTCATTGCGCTGCTCGCAATGACCCTCGTGCCCACGGTGCTCGTGCTGATCGTGGGCAGCGAACTCATTCGCAACTCCGCCACGCGCTGGTTCAGCGCGCCGATTGACGACGTGCTGACGTCGGCGCGCGAGATCGCCGCCGACTACTACGGCGATCGGCAGGCGATGGTGTCGCGGCAGGCCGAGCGGATCGCGACGACGCTGGCCGACGTGAACCTGGCCGCGGGCGATCTCGGCACGCTGCGCGACCTCGTGACGCCCGACGTGATGCAGGGACGTGTCGGCCTGGTCGAGATCTACCGGGTGGTCGACGAAGTCGGCATGCGGCGCACGGTGCCCGTGGTCGACGTGGCGTCACCGTCGCTTCCGCGGCGGCCGGATCGGGCGGCGGCCGATCGGCTCGCGCAGCAGATGCTGGGGCCCGAGCGCGAGTCGCGCCGCGTCGAACCCCTGGCCGATGGCGACCTGGTGCGTGCGGCGGCGGTGGTGGGACGTCCGGGCGCGCCGCCGACGGGCGTGGTCGTGGTGAGCGACTACCTCGCGGGTGACGTGGCGCAGAACGCGCGCCGGATCGTCGATGCCTACGAGAGCTACCAGCAGGTGCGCATCCTGCGCGGGCCGCTCGAGGGCGTGTACCTGTCGTTCTTCTTCATGATGACGCTGCTCATCCTCGTGTCGGCCACGTGGGTGGGGTTGTACCTGGCGAAACGCATCACGCGCCCGGTGCAGCAGCTGGCCGAAGGGGCGCGCGCGATCGCCGCCGGCAAGTTCGACCATCGCATCGAGCCCGAAACGCGCGACGAGTTCGGTGGCCTGATCGAGGCGTTCAACCAGATGGCGGGCGAACTGGCGAGCAGCCAGCGGCGCCTCGAGCGGTCGCGCAGCGACCTCGAGCAGAAGAACAGCGAGAGCGACTCGCGTCGTCGCTACATCGAGACGATTCTCGAGCGCATCGCGACCGGCGTCATCTCGGTCGATGCGGCGGGGCGCCTCACCACGATGAACGGCGCCGCCATGCGCCTGCTGAAGCTGGATGCGGCACACCTCGGGCGCACGATCGACGAGGTGTTTGCCCGCGACGATCTGGCGCCGCTCCATCCCGCCATTGCACGAGGCATGACCGGGCGGACGGGCGAGCACATCGGCCAGGAGGTGGCCCTCAGCATCGACGAGCGCGACGTGCACGTCGCGCTGGCGACGACGCCGCTGATGGGCGACGGACGTCCGGAAGGCTTCGTCATCGTCGTCGACGACGTGACGCCACTGATCCGGGCGCAGAAGGTGGCCGCCTGGCGCGACGTCGCACGGCGGCTGGCGCACGAAGTGAAGAACCCGCTGACGCCCATCCAGCTCAGTGCCGAACGGCTGCGCAAGCACTTCGGGCAGGCGCCGGATCCGACGCGCGCGTTCGTCGAGGAGTGTTCGAGCACGATCGTGCAGGAGGTGGAGTCGCTCAAGCTGCTCGTCGACGAGTTCGCGCAGTTCGCGCGGATGCCGGCGCCGCGGGCCGTGCCGACGGACCTCAACCCGCTGATCCGCGACGCGCTGTCGCTCTACCAGGGGCTGTTCGCCCGGTTGAGCATCGAGTTGCGCCAGGGCGACGCGGTCGTGCGGGCGCGCGTCGACCCCGAGCAGTTCCGCCGGGTCATCATCAACCTCGTCGACAACGCCATCGATGCCGTCAGCAATGCGCCACCGCCAGGCGGGCAGGGCCTGGTGACCATCGAGGCGTCCACGGATGCCGGGGCCAGCCTGGTGCGGGTCGTGGTGGCCGACAATGGCCCGGGCGTGCCCGAGGCCGACCGTGCGCGGCTGTTCATGCCCTACTACTCGACCAAGCAGCGGGGCAGCGGACTCGGGCTGGCCATCGTGCGCCGCATCGTGGTCGAGCACGGCGGGAGCATCGAGGCGTCGGCCAACGAGCCGCGCGGCACCCGCATGACGATCGAACTGCCGCTGTGAGGACGTGACGCGTGAAGCCATCCATCCTGATCGTCGACGATGAAGCGGGCGTGCGCAGCGCGCTGTCGGGCGTCCTGCGCGACGAGGGCTATGAGGTCGAGACCGTCGCGAGCGGCGAAGCCTGCCTCGATCGCGCGACCCGCGCGCCGTTCGACCTGATCGTGCTCGACGTCTGGCTCCCGGGGATCGACGGTCTCGCCACGCTCGAGCGCCTGCGCGAGCGGCGTGTCGACGCCGAGGTCGTGATGATCTCGGGTCACGGCAACATCGAGTCGGCCGTGCGTGCCATCAAGCACGGTGCGTTCGACTTCGTCGAGAAGCCGCTGTCGCTCGACAAGACGACGCTCGTCGTGCGGAACGCGTTGCGGCAGCGGCGCCTCGAATCCGAGAACCGCGCGCTGCGGGCACGCGTGGATCGTCAGTTGACGATGGTGGGTGAGAGCCACGTGATCCGGCAGCTCCGCGAGCAGGTGGCGATGGCCGCGCCCACGAACGGTCGCGTCCTCATCCTCGGCGAGAACGGCACGGGCAAGGAGTTGGTCGCGCGAAGTGTCCATGCCCTGAGCCGGCGGCGGAGCGCGCCCTTCGTCGAGGTCAACTGCGCCGCCATTCCCGAAGAGCTCATCGAGAGCGAACTGTTCGGCCACGTGCGCGGAGCGTTCACGGGCGCCGTCGCCGATCGGCGGGGGAAGTTCGAACTCGCCGACAGTGGCACGCTGTTCCTCGACGAGATCGGCGACATGAGCCTGAAGACGCAGGCCAAGGTGTTGCGCGCGCTGCAGGAGGGGGTGGTCGACCGCGTCGGCGGGACGTCGAGCATCCGCGTCGACGTGCGCGTGATCGCGGCCACGAACAAGGATCTACCGGCCGAGATCGCGGCCGGCCGGTTCCGCGACGACCTGTACTTCAGGCTGAACGTCATCCCGATCTTCGTGCCGCCGCTGCGCGATCGCGACGAAGACATTCCGCTGCTCACCACGTACTTCATGGAGCAGCTTGCGGCCGAGTACGGCCGGCGCGCCAAGACGTGCGATCCGACGGCGCTCGCGGCCATGCGCCGGTATCACTGGCCGGGCAACGTGCGCGAACTGCGCAACCTGCTCGAACGCCTGATGATCATGGTGCCCGGTGAGACGATCGAGGCCAGGCACCTCGGGCTCGGCCCCGTCGCCCCGCCGTCGGTCGAGGCGTCGGCGCCGCTGGCTGACGGGCCGTTGCTGCCGCTGCTCGACGCGCGCGATCGCTTCGAGAAGGACTACATCCTCAAGGTGCTGGCCACGCACGGGGGCAACATGTCGCGCACGGCCGACGCGCTCGGCGTCGAGCGCAGCAACCTGTACAAGAAGATGCGGGCGTTCGGCATCGGCCCCATGCGCCGCGACGACCCGTAGGGGCGCATCATGATGCGCCCCCGACCCGCGATGCGCCCCCGACCCGCGATGCGCCCCCGACCCGCGCGATGCGCCCCCGACCCGCGATGCGCCCCCGCCGCGCGATGCGCCCCCGACCCGCGATGCGCCCCGCACCAGTGACGCGACGCGTCTCCAGCGCCCCGCGTGCCTAGGTCGCCGACCGCACCTTGTTCTCGAGCACCTGCTGCGCCGAGAAGCCGGTGAGTTGCAGGTAGTGCTCGGCGGTGGCCAGCAGCGCGCCCGCGGGCACGAGCCCCACGATCTCGCTCTCGAGCACCGACACGCCATAGCGTGCGGCCTCGCGCTGCACCATGTCGAACACGCGGAACACCGGGGTCTTCTCGTAGTTGGTCAGGTTCATCGACACCTGCACGGCGTCGCGGCCGTCGAGCGCGATGCCCATGGCCTTGACGAACCTGAGGCCCCCGCTCGAGAAGCGCACGGCCGTCGCGATCTTCTTGGCCACATCGAGCCGCGTGGTGGCGAGGTTGATGTTGAAGGCGACCAGTGGCATCCGCGCGCCGACAATGCAGGCGCCGGCCGACGGGTGGGCACGCCGGGGGCCGAAATCTGGCACCCACTCGTCGCGCGTGAGCTTGTCGGCGAGGCCCTCGAACTCACCCCGCCTGACGTCTTCGAGGTTCTTGCGCGCCGCGACCGAGGCAGCGTCTTCGTAGAGAAAGACGGGCACCTCGAACCGGTCGGCGATGGCGGCGCCGACGTCGCGCGCCAGGGCCACGCACTCGGCCATCGTGACGCCGTCGATCGGGATGAACGGCACGACGTCCACGGCGCCCATGCGGGGATGCTCGCCCTGGTGGCTGCGCAGATCGATCGAGGCGTACGCCTCGGCGCACAGGCCGAGGACGGCCTCCTTGAGGCCTGCCGCATCGCCGATGAGCGTGATCACGCTGCGGTGGTGCGACGCGTCAGACGAGGCGTTGAGCACGGTGACGCCGTGCACGCGACACGCCGCGACACACCGCGCGACGCGGTCGGCGTCGCGTCCTTCACTGATGTTGGGCACACATTCGATGATGGCCATGCAGCACCTTCTATCACAGCTCAGCGTCGCGCTGGCCGTCGATTGACGGCAGATCTTGCGATGACCCATAATCGCCGCGGTTCACTCGATGGACACCCCTCGCGCCCACCAGACTCGCGTCGACGCCGACCTCCCGGTCAACGAGACGATCGAGTCGTTGCTCGTGGCCGGGCTCGACCGCTACTTCGCCGGTGACTACGACGGCGCGATCCACGCGTGGACGCGCGTGCTGTTCCTCGACCGTCGGCACGCGCGCGCCAGGGCCTACATCGAGCGGGCGCGGCGAGTGCTCGCCGAACGCCAGCGACACGCCGACGAACTCGCGCAGCGGGGCGCCGAGGCCTTCCAGGCCGGCGAGACCGCAGAGGCGCGCACGCTGCTGACCTCGGCCATGGCCCAGGGGGCGCACGACGAGCCGATCCTGGCGATGATCGACCGGATCGATCGCCTCAATCCGCAGTCGATGCCGACCGTCTCGGTGCCGCGTCGCGCCGTGGCGCTCGGTCGTGCGGTGCTGTCGCGCCAGACGTCGGTGCGGCGGTCGTCGCTCGCCGCCGCCCTCGTCGTGGCGAGTGTGCTCGGTGGCCTCGGCTGGTGGGCCTGGCCGCGCATCGTCGCGCGTGCCGTGGCGCCGCTGGCGACGGCCGAGGCGCGGGGCGCCGTGGCGCCACCTGGCGACCTGCCAATGCCCCGCCTGGCCGACCTGGTCATCGACCGGGCCCGGGGGTTGTTCGAGCGCGGTCACGCGCACGAGGCGCTCGAGGCCCTGGGCCAGGTGCCCATCGACGACGCCGCCCGCAACGATGCGGATCGGTTGCGCGCGCAGATCCAGGCGACGCTGCTGGGAAGCGCCGGGACGGGCGCAACGGCACGGCCGCCGTCCGCAGGCGCCCGCCGCCCATGAAGTGTCCGAAGTGCTCGTACATCAGCTACGACATGCCCGAGCGTTGTCGTAACTGCGGCTACGACTTTCCGCTCGCGTCCGAGACTGCGCCCATCGATCTCGACCTGCGCAGTGATCGCGACGCGGGGCCCGCCCCCGACTTCGCGCTGTCGCCCGAGCGCGAACTACCGCTGTTTGGCGAGGCGCCTGACGCGCCGCTGGTGACGCCGTCGGGCACGCCGCGGAGCCCACTCGCGGTGCGGCGGTCACCGACCGATCCGTCACGCCAGCGTCCAGTGCCCAAGCGCGATCGCCGCGCCGGCCCGACCCGCACGCCGCCCCCCCCGGTCATCGTCACCCCGGCGCCGCCGCTGCGCGCCGACGCGACGCCCCTGCTCGCGACCGCCGCGACGATCGTCGAGCCGGCCCGCGAGCCGGATCCGGTCACCGGCGAGCCTGTGGCGCTGCCTGACGTCGAGGCGGCCGAGCCGAGTGCGCCGGCATCCCTGGCCGTCGGCGATGCGGCGCCGCCCCTGCGGCGGCTCGCGGCCGCGGTACTCGACGTCCTGATCATCGCGCTGATCGACCTGGCGGTGCTCCGCCTGACTCTGGCCGTAATCGGAGCGCCCTGGTCGCGGGTCACGTCACTGCGCTGGTTGCCGCTGTGTATGTTCTTCGCCTTGTTGAACGGGGGCTACCTCGTGGCGTTCACCGTTGCGTCGGGCCAGACGATTGGCAAGATGGTGACCGGGGTGCGCGTCGTGGGTGAGACGTCGTTGCGGGTGCCGGTGGCGCAGGCCGTCGTGCGTGCCAGCGTGCTCGCCCTGGCCGTCGCGCCGTTCGGACTCGGGTACGTGCCCGCCCTGGTCACGCGCAGTGCCAGGGGCATCCACGATCGTTTGTCGAATACGCGCGTCATCCGCGCGTGAAGGACCTCATGCGCGCAGTGTGGTTGTTCCTGGCGACCGCCGCCTACTCGGGGTACGCACCGTTCGCGCCCGGGACGGTCGGGTCTGCGGTCGGACTCCTCGTCTGGTGGGCCTGCCGGCCCGCCGGCTCGGTCTGGGTCGATCTCGCCGTCATCGTGGTGCTGACGCTGCTTGGGGCCCGGGCCGGCACCGAAGCCGAACGGCACTTCGCCCGCGAAGACCCCGGGCACGTGGTGATCGACGAGGTCGTGGGCATGCTCGTGACGCTCGTCGCCCTGCCGGTGTCGTTGACGGGCGCCCTGGTGGGGTTCGTGCTGTTCAGGGTCTTCGACGTGATCAAGCCGTGGCCGGCCTCGCGTCTCGAGCACCTGCCCGGCGGCACGGGCATCATGGCCGACGACATCATGGCCGGGATCTACGCGCACCTGGCCCTGCGCATCGCCGGCGTCCTCTGGCCGGCGTGGGTCTACCTGGGATGACGACTCCTGCACCGCGACATCCGGTGGCGGTGGCCGCCATCCTGGCCGTGGGCAGCGAACTGCTGCGCCACGATCGCACCGACACGAACTCGCTCCACATCACCGCCAGGCTCGAGGAACTCGGCATCGGCGTGGCCTGGAAGGCCATTGTCGGTGACGATCGGACCCACCTGACCGACGCCGTCAGGTTCGCGTGCGCACGAGCCGACCTGGTGGTGCTCACCGGGGGCCTCGGGCCGACCGATGACGATCTGACGCGCGACGCCGTCGCCGCGGCGCTCGGACGCGGCATGACGCACGACGAGCCGACGATCGATGCGATTCGTGCCCGCTTTGCCAGGCGTCACCTGCCGATGCCCGACATCAACCGGCGGCAGGGGTTGGTCATCGAGGGGGCCGTCCTGCTGCCCAACGGCAACGGGACGGCGCCCGGCCAGTGGATCGAGGACGGCGATCGCATCGTGCTGCTGTTGCCGGGCCCGCCGCGCGAGATGCGCCCCATGCTCGACGCCGTGGTGCGCGGGCCGCTGGCCGGAAGGGTGGGCCGGGAGCGGCTGTTCCGGCGCAGCGTCAGGATCGCTGGGCGCAGCGAATCGCACGCTGAAGAAGTGCTCCAGCCACTCTATGCCTCGTGGGCGCGGGGGAGTGTGCCGGTGGCCGCCACCATCCTGGCGGCCTTCGGCCTGCTCGAACTGCAACTGACCGTCAGGCATGCAGACGCCGCTTTGGCCGACGCGACGCTGGGCGCCGCCGCTGGCAGCGTCGTGGCGGCGTTTGGCGATGACGCGTTCAGCAGCGACGGCGCGACGATGGATGTCGTCGTCGGCCGGTTGCTGGCCGACCGCGGCCTGCGCGTGGCCTTCGCCGAGTCGTGCACGGGCGGACTTGTCAGCGCGCGGGTGTCTGATGTGGCCGGGTGCTCGGCGTATTTCGAGCGTTCGGTGATCGCCTATTCAAACGCCGCCAAGCGCGAGCTGCTCGGCGTGCCCGGCGAGGTCATCGACCTGCATGGTGCGGTGAGCGAACCGGTGGCCCTTGCGATGGCGTCGGGGATCCGCGAGCGATCGGCCGTCGATATCGGTGTGGGCATCACCGGGATCGCCGGGCCATCGGGCGCGACCGACGACAAGCCCCTGGGCACCGTCGTGATCGCGGTATCGGGCCCCGGCGCGCACCAGCGCGTACGTACGATGCTGTTCCCTGGCGATCGGCAGCAGGTGCGAACGCTCGCCACGCAGTCGGCGCTCGACCACCTGCGGCGTGCGCTGCTCGCGACTTCCTGACATGCCCGGGCCTTGGTGGGGTCGCCACGAGGGAGCCGGGCACTCCGCGGCGCGTGCGCACCGGCGGGGACCATGCGCACGGTAGCCGTACTGGGCGCGGGTAGCTGGGGGACGGCGCTCGCCATCCACCTTGGCCGCCTGGGGCATCGCGTCCCGCTCTGGGCGCGCGATGCGCGCCTGGTCGACGACATGACGACGCGGCGTGCGAATGCCGTCTACCTGCCCGATGTGAACCTGCCGCCCGCCGTTGTGCCGACCGCGTCGCTGGCCGACGCCGTCCGCGACGCCGCCCTGATCGTGCTCGCGGTGCCGTCGCATGGGGTCCGCGACGTCCTGGCTGGCGCTGCCGCGTCGCTGCACCGCGACGCCGTGCTGCTGAGCGCCGCCAAGGGGA
This sequence comes from Acidobacteriota bacterium, assembly GCA_016789685.1. Classification (GTDB taxonomy): domain Bacteria; phylum Acidobacteriota; class Vicinamibacteria; order Vicinamibacterales; family JAFNAJ01; genus JAEUQQ01. Next base: position 13,320 of record JAEUQQ010000356.1, read on the forward strand.
TCGAGGAACACTCGCTGCTGCGTGTGTCTGAGATCGTCGCAGACGTGACGGCCCGCGGTCACCGGGTGGCCGTGCTGTCGGGACCCAGTTTCGCGATGGAGGTGGCCCGCGAGCTGCCCACGGCGGTTCTGGTGGCTTCGGCGTCGGCCGAGGCCGTGACGCTCGTGCAGGAAGAGCTGCGCGGTCAATTTTTCAGGCTCTACGGCAGCGACGACGTGGTGGGCGTCGAGGTGGGCGGCGCGCTCAAGAACGTCATCGCGATCGCGGCCGGTGTTGTCGAAGGGCTCGGACTCGGCCACAACGCCCTTGCGGCGCTCATCACGCGCGGCCTTGCCGAGATCACCCGCCTGTCGGTCGCGATGGGGGGGCGCCGCGAGACCCTGGCCGGCCTGGGCGGGCTCGGCGACCTCGTGCTCACCTGCACCGGGTCGTTGAGCCGGAATCGCCATGTCGGCGTCGAACTCGGGCACGGTCGTGCCCTGCCCGACATCCTGGCGGGCATGAAGATGGTGGCCGAGGGCGTTCGCACGACGCATGCGGCCGTGGAACTCGGACGCCGGCACGGTGTCGAGTTGCCGATTTCCGAGAAGATGGCCGCGCTGTTCGAAGGCGAGGTGGATGCGCGCACGGCGGTCGCCGACCTGATGCTGCGCCGCCAGCGGCCCGAACAGGACGCCTAGCGGTTGCCGCGGCACGGGTGTCGGCTCCAGGCACTCGCCCCGGGCGCGACATCCCCTTCAACACGGCTGCTACAATTGGCAGACCGCCACGGCCGCGAACGCCGCGCGATACGCCCCCATGAGCTTCCTCGGCCGACTCCGCACCAGCCTCCAACGCACCAAGCAGCAGCTCGTCGACCGCTTCGAGGAACTCGTCTCGCGCGCCGACGCGCCGGACGAGCGGTCGCGTCCCCTCGACGACGACACGCTCGAGACTCTCGAGGAACTGCTCATTTCAGCCGACGTGGGTGTCGCGGCGACCGATCACCTGATCGCAAGGGTGCGGGCGCGGATGCGGCACGGCGAGAGCCTGCGCGACCTGGTCAAGGACGAGATCCTCGCCGTGCTCGAGAGTGTGCCGCCCCCGCCATCGATCACGATCAGGCCGCATGTCGTGCTGGTCGTTGGCGTCAACGGCACCGGCAAGACGACGACGGTGGGCAAGATCGCCAACCTGATGCGGAACGAGGGGCAGAGCGCCGTGATTTGCGCGGCCGATACCTTCAGGGCGGCCGCCGTCGAGCAACTCGACATCTGGGCGCAGCGGGCCGGCGTCGACATCGTGCGCACGAAGACGGGCGCGGATCCCGCGGCGGTCGTCTACGACGCCATCGCCGCCGGCAAGGCGCGCGGGCGCGACGTCGTCCTCGTCGATACGGCGGGGCGGCTGCACACGCGCGTCAACCTGATGCACGAACTCGACAAGATCCGGCGCATCGCGGCGCGCGAGGTCGAGGGTGCCCCGCACGAAGTGTGGCTCGTGCTCGACGCCACCGTCGGGCAGAACGGCATCGTGCAGGCCCGCCAGTTCACCGAGGTGGCCGGCGTCACGGGCATCATCCTCACCAAGCTTGACGGCACGGCCAAGGGCGGCGTGGCCGTCGGCATCGCCCACGACCTCAAGCTGCCCATTCGCTACGTCGGCACCGGCGAGAGCATCGACGACCTGGTCCCGTTTTCGCCGCGCGAGTACGTCGACGCTCTCTTCGAGTCGACGTGGTGAACGAGCGGCAGCGCCTCGTCGACATCGCACACATGCGCGAGGCGCTCGCCCTGGCCGCCCGCGGCCGCACGACCGTGAGCCCCAATCCCATGGTCGGCTGCGTGATCGTCGCGCCCGACGGCGCCTGCGTCGGGCGGGGGGCGCACGAACGCGCGGGCGAAGCGCATGCCGAAGTGCATGCCCTGCGTGACGCGGGCGCCCGTGCCCGTGGCGCCACGATGTACGTGACGCTCGAACCGTGCTGTCATACCGGACGCACCGGCCCGTGCGTCGTGCCCACCGTTGACGCGGGTATCGCGCGCGTGGTCGCGGCGGTCGAAGACCCGAATCCGCTCGTGGCGGGCCAGGGGTTAGCCTTCCTGCGGCAACGGGGCGTCGAGGTGACGGTCGGCGTGCTCGAGGCCGAGGCGCGGCGCCTGAACGAGGCGTTCTTCACGTCGGTGACGCTGCGCCGGCCGCACGTCACGCTGAAGGTGGCCCTGAGCGCCGACGGCTTCATCGCGAAGGCCGGGGGCGGGCCCACGGCGATTTCCGGGCGCGAATCCCTGAAACACGCGCACGTCTACCGCTCACACGTGGACGGGCTGGCGGTCGGGATCGGGACCCTGCTGGCCGACGATCCCCGCCTGACGGTGCGCGGCGCCTATCGCTCGCGCCCCCTGATGCGCGTCATTTTCGATTCCGGCTTGCGCACGCCCCTGTCGGCCCGTATCTGGCAAACGCGCGTGGCGGGCCCCATCCTGGTCGTCACGACCGAGGCCGCGGTGACGGCCCGCCCCGACATCGTCGCGGCGGTGGCCGAGCGCGGGGGCGAGTGCGTGGCCTGCGCCCCGCACGACGTGGCTGACGCCCTGGCCGCGCTGGATCGCCGCCAGGTCCGTTCGATCGTCCTCGAGGGCGGCGCCCTCATGCACCAGGCCGCCTGGGACGCCGGTGTGGTCGATCGGGTGCATCTCTACCAGTCGCCGCGCCGCCTCGGGAATGGAGTACGCTGGACGCTCGACGGGCTGCGCGACCTGGCGGCGTGGCCCGACGCCGAACAACAGTCGCTCGGGCCAGACACGCTGATTGACATCGATGTTCACAGGACTCGTTGAAGGTACGGGGCTGGTGTCGGCCCGCGACGACATGGACGGCGGGATGCGCCTGCGGCTCGCCACGCCCCTTGCTGCATCCGCCCGGGTGGGCGACAGCATCGCGCACAACGGCGTCTGCCTCACGGTGGTCGGGTGCGACGCGACGTCGATCGTCACCGAGATCGGCCCCGAGACGATGCGGGTGACCAACCTCGGGGCACTCGCGCCCGGCGACCTCGTCAATCTCGAACGGCCGTTGCGGGCCGACGCGCACCTCGGCGGTCACTTCGTCCAGGGACACGTCGACACGACGGCTCGCATCGAGGCGATCGTCGACCAGGGCGAGTTCTGGACCATCCGGGTCGAGGTCCCGCCCGCGATGGCGCCGCTGCTGATCCTGAAGGGCTCGATTGCGCTCGACGGCATCAGCCTGACCGTGGCGGCGCTCGGGCGCCAGTGGTTCGAGGTGATGATCATTCCGCACACGTGGACGGTGACGAACCTGCATCGCCGCCGCGTGGGCGACGCCGTCAACCTCGAAGGCGACATGCTGGGGAAGTACGTCCTTAGGTTCGCCGAGCTGGCCCGCGAGGCGCAGCCGGTGCCCGGTGCGTAGGAAGCTGTTTACGATGACCGACACGACAACCGTTCCGCCCGCCGTGGTGACCTCGCCCTTTGCCCGCATCGAGGATGCGGTGGCGGCCTACCGCCGCGGCGAGATGATCATCGTCGTCGACGACGAAGACCGTGAGAACGAGGGCGACCTGACGCTCGCGGCCGAGCACGTGACCCCGGAGGCCATCAACTTCATGGCGCGTTTCGGGCGTGGCCTGATCTGCCTGGCCATGACGGGCGAGCGGCTCGATGCCCTGCAGGTGCCGCTGATGGTCAACCAGAACACCGCGCGTTTCGGCACGGCGTTCTGCGTGTCGATCGAGGCCCGCGGCAAGACCACGACCGGGATCTCGGCTGCCGACCGCGCCGCGACGGTGCGCACGGCCATCGACCAGTCGACGCAGCCGGACGATCTCGAGCGCCCGGGCCACATGTTCCCGCTGCGTGCGCGCGATGGCGGTGTGCTCGTGCGCGCCGGGCAGACCGAGGCGGCCGTCGACATGGCGCGCATCGCGGGCCTGACGCCGGCCGGCGTCATCTGCGAGATCATGAACGAAGACGGCACGATGGCCCGTGTGCCCGAACTCGCGGCGTTTGCACAGCAGCACGGGCTGCTGATGATCACGATCGCCGACCTGATCCGGTACCGGATGCGAACCGAGCGTTTCGTCAGGCACGTCGCCACCGCTGACCTTCCGACGCGTTTCGGCCCCTTCAGGATCTCGGCCTACGAGAGCGGCCTCGACGGCGAGACCCACGTGGCGCTCGTGCGCGGCGACCTCGGTGACGGCGCCGACGTGCTCGTGCGCGTCCACTCGAACTGCCTGACCGGCGATGTGTTCCACTCGCTGCGATGCGATTGCGGGGCGCAGCTCGATGCCGCGATGCAGCAGATCGCCGAGGAGGACCGCGGGATCCTGCTGTATCTCCACCAGGAGGGGCGCGGCATCGGGCTCGGGAACAAGATCCGCGCGTATGAATTGCAGGACCAGGGCCTCGACACCGTCGAGGCGAACGTGCAGCTGGGTTTCAAGGCCGATCAGCGCGACTACGGCATCGGCGCGCAGATCCTGCGTGACCTCGGCGTG
>JAEUQQ010000035.1 GCA_016789685.1 Acidobacteriota bacterium
GTGCAATCCCCCATCCGCGCTCGAGATCTCGCAGTACCTCGACGTCGATGGCGTGCGCTACGACGGCGCCGTGTCGTTGCCGCTGTTCAAGCAGGTCACGCACACGTACGACGTCGTCAACGTCGGTGCCGGAGCGATGGACGGCGTGTCGGTGTGCAGCACGCTCACGGGGCGATGCGATCCGGTGGGCACGCTTGCCCCGGGCGAAACGCGTACCGGCGCGACGCCGTGGCAGGCTCCAGGCCGGTCGCAGTTGATCACGGCAGAGATCGTGGCCGCGTCGTCCAGTGGCGGCTCGCGGCAGGGCAACCGGTTGACGGTCTCGGTGGGCTGCGAGGCCAACACGCTCAGCGTGCTCAATCCCGACCCCAACCCCGCGGGCAACAGCCCGGTCATGGTCGGAGGAAGTTCGCTGCGGCATTTCAAGGTCGTGTCGAGATCGACCGGGATGCCGGTCGCGGGTTCGGCGGTCCAGGTCGAAGTGCAAGGTCCAGGCGTCCTGCAGACACTCACGTTCACGACCGACGCGAACGGCATCGTCGGCAACCCGCGAACGCCGACGGCGACCGACGACGCCGTCTTCGAGCCTGGCGTGAAGGTCACGCTGCCGCCGACGGTCGGCATAGGCAGCAAGCTCAGGGTGAAACTGCGCGCGATCGACAACCCTGCCGACTGCGCCAGTGGCGCCGACTACACGATCGACGTCAGCGACCGGACGTTCACCGCCACCGGCGCGGCCGGCGCATCGACCAAGGTGTCGGGCAAGTTCTACAAGGTGATCGATGGTGCGATCAAGGGCGGCTATGGCGTCGAGATGGTGCTCGAGGGATCGACGACGGGCGCCGACAAGTCGTACAGCGTGGCGGCACTCCAGACCATCGGTGCCGAGGCCGCACTCAAGAAGGAGAAGAAGGGCGAGAAGAGCCTCGACACCAAGCTCGTGGGCGAAGCGACGTTCGGCGTCGCCTCGGCCAATCTCGGTCTCGGGCTCGAGGGCTCGCTCATCGATCGCTACACCTTCGCGTCGCCCATGTCGGCCGAGGCCAGGGTCGCGTTCATGGCCGCGACGGCCAAGCCGGTCTTCTACCAGGCCCACCTGTTCTCGTCGCAGCTCTCGCCCCTGCTGACGCCGGTCGTCGACCTGCTGGTGTCGGATCCCTTCGGCGTCGAGAACTACCGGAGTGGCTTCGGCGCGCAGGCGCAGGTCACCGAGGAGGCGGCGTTCGGCCTCACGGCGCTGCGCCTGAGTCTCGGGTCGCTCGAACAGCAGAAGGTCAAGGACCTCGGCATCGACATCGGGGCGTCGGGCAGTGCGAAGTCGTCGTTCGCGCTGGGTGTGGAGTTGACGAAGGCGGCGCCGCGGATGGCCACGCCGTTCGTCGAGCAGCGCGGCGAGGTCGACTTCGACGCGAGCATCGAGGCGTCACTGAACCTGCTGCCGGATTCGGCGCTGGCCACGCGCATCAAGGACTTCATCAACTCCAAGATCAACAAGCTGCTCAAGGCCGACGGCCGCCTGCTGGCCGGCATCAAGTTCGAGTTGCCGATCAACCTCGAGACGGGGCGCGCCGACAAGGTGATCGTGACGGTCGTCTCGACGAAACGATTTGGCCTCGCGACGGCCGGCACGACCCACGTCGACTACGGCGACGGGTTCCGCCGGTTGATGACCTACACCATTCCGCTCGACACGCCGGCGAAGGCCGACGAGGTGCGCACCCAGGTGGCGATCATCAACGGCCTCTCTGCGGTGTCGCGTGCGATTCCGCTGGCGGCGCCGCTCACCGTGCCGGCACTCGGCGACGCGGTCGTGAAGCTGCTGTCGTACGCCAGTGCCTACGACCAGCAGTTCGAGGACGGCACCAGCCGCCCGTACGCGCTCGACGCGTGCAAGGTGGCCAAGAAGGTGGTCGGCAAGCTCGATTGCGACGACATGCCGTTCAACCTTTCGCTCGACGTGAAACTCGATGCGAGCACCCGCTACGTCACCGAGCGCGGTGTCGTCATCGAGGGGCGTGGCCACGCCCTCGAGAAGTACCCGGAGAAAGACCCGTTGATTCCGACCACTGGCCCGGCGCGGCTCGTCGGGCTCGCGACGAACATCGAGGAACTGGTCACGAAGGCCGAGGGGCTGTACAAGAAGGGCAAGACCCTGGTCGCCAAGGGCGTCAACGCGGTGAAGTCGCGGATCGACTTCGAGTTCTCGCCGTCGGGCGTCTCCCTGGAAGTCGATGGCGCGGCGGAACCCGACGATGGCCAGCCGTTCGAGATCTCGCTGATGGCGTTCCAGTACCGGCCCGTCGACACGCTCGACGCGCCGCCGGTGCAGGACCAGCTGGCCGTGGCCGGCCGCGTGGACGTGCCGCACAACGGGATCGGCGGGTTCTTCCAGTTCTTC
>JAEUQQ010000376.1 GCA_016789685.1 Acidobacteriota bacterium
CGAGTGCCTTGACGACCCGCATGATCGTCACGCCGGTCTCGGGATCGCCGGCGATCACGGCCCGCTGGATGGGTGCGGCGCCCCGCCAGCGGGGCAGCAGCGACGCGTGCACGTTGATCATGCCGAAGCGGGGCGCCTGGATCAGGCGCTCGGGGATGATGCGGCCGTAGGCAGCGACGACCCCGATGTCGGCACCAGACGCGCGCACGAGATCGACCACGGCCTCGCCCTTGAGCGTGTCGGGCTGCGACACGGGAAGGCCGTGCGCCTGCGCCACGACCTTCACCGGCGTCGGCTGCAGCTTCTGCCCGCGGCCCTTCGGTCGGTCGGGTTGGGTGATCACGTGCACGACCTCGTGTGACGACGCGCACAGGCCTTCGAGTGTCGGCACCGCGAACTCCGGCGTGCCCATGAAGACGACGCGCATGCCTCACCACCGTCCCTTCGCGCGCAGCCGCGTGATGCGGCCGAGCAGCAGCCGACGCTGCAGGCCCTGCAGGCGATCGACGAAGATGCGCCCGCGCAGGTGATCGAGTTCGTGCTGGAAGGCGCGCGCGAGCAGGCCCGAGCCATCGTACGTCCGCCACACGCCGTCGCGATCCTGGCCCCGGACGACCACCTCTGACGCGCGCGCCACGGTCGCGTAGAACGTGGGCACCGACAGGCAGCCCTCCGACTCGAGCTGCATCCCTCGCCGCTCGACGAAGTGCGGGTTCGCAAGAACGATCAGGTCGGCGTGCGACGCGCCCACGCTCAGGTCGATCACGCAGAGCTGGAGGTCGAGGCCGATCTGCGGCGCCGCCAGGCCGATGCCCGGTGCGGCGTGCATGGTCTCGATCATGTCGTCGACCAGGGCGTGCAACGAGGCATCGAACACGGTGACCGGCCGCGTCGGGCGTCGCAGGCCCTCGTCGCCGAGTCGGAGGATCGGATGGCGCACGCTGACCCCGGTGTCCTACGCCGAGGGCGGTGACGGCGGCTGGAAGCGTTCGCGCACGTGACGCCGGGCCTCATCGACGCGCGGGGCAATCTGCGCGATGGCGTCGCCGCCGAACCGTTCGAGGAAGGCGTCGGCCAGCACGATGGCGACCATCGCCTCGGCCACGACCGCCGCGGCCGGGACGGCACAGACGTCGCTGCGCTCGATGGCGGCCGGCGCTTCGTCGAATGTCGCAAGATCGACCGAGCGCAGCGGCTTCATCAGCGTCGCGATAGGTTTCATGTAGCCGGTCACCCTGAGTGGTTCGCCGTTGGTGACGCCCCCCTCGAGGCCGCCTGCACGGTTCGTCGGCCGCCGCAGGCTCCACGTCCGCGTGTCGCGCACGTCATCGGCGGCACTGAGGATCTCGTCGTGCACGTTCGACCCGGGCGTGGCGGCCACGTCGGGACCAATGCCGATGCCGACCGCCTTGATGGCCGGGATCGACATCACGGCCTGGGCCAGGCGCCCATCGAGCTTGCGATCCCACTGCACGTAGCTGCCCAGCCCCGGCGGCACGCCATCGACGATCACTTCGAAGGTGCCGCCCAGTGTGTCGCCCATCTCGCGCGCGCGGTCGATGTGCGCCACCATCGCGGCCTCGACCTCGGCGTCGACGCATCGGATGGGCGCATCGTCGGCCAGCGAGGCAATGGCCGCGAGGTCGGCGGCTGAGGCGTCGGCGACGGCCACCTCGCCGATGCGCGTCACGTGGCTGAGTACGCGCATGCCGAAGCGCTCGAGCAGCTGCCGCGCAAACGCGCCGACGGCCACACGCGCGGCGGTCTCGCGCGCGCTCGCACGCTCGAGGACGTCACGCAGGTCGCTCACCTCGTACTTCGCCGCGCCCGCGAGGTCGGCGTGTCCGGGCCGGGGACGCGTGACGGGGCCGCGGGTGGCGCCAGTGGCCTCGGCGGGGGCTTCACGATCGACCGGCATTGTCTTCTGCCAGTTCTTCCAGTCGCGATTGTGGATGATGCCGCTCACGGGGCTGCCGATGGTGCGGCCGAACCTCAGCCCGCTCGTGATGTCGAGCCGGTCAGACTCGATCTTCATCCGCTGCCCGCGGCCGTAGCCCTGCTGTCGCCGCCAGAGCTGGTGGTGCACGGCCGCGATATCGACGTCGAGTCCCGCCGGGAGTCCTTCGAGGACCACCACGAGACCCGGGCCGTGCGATTCGCCTGCTGTCAGAAACCTCAACATCGTCGGGCGATTGTAGCTGAAGTTCCTGCGCCTGCCCCTGCGTTCGGTGCGATTTCAGGCCGGAATCGTGACATGCGTGGCGCCGCAGCCGCGGCCAGCGGCTTGCACGATGGCCGGGCGTGTCGACCTCGCTCTCATTCACCACCGCCGCAGGCGTGCCCGGGGCCAGTGCCCCGGTGTCGTGCCTCGCGCCTGCGCGCGCCACCCGGGACATCGTTGGTGACGGCCGTCGTCCGTCGCTGGTGCGCCGCCTGTTCACGAACGACGACGGTGATGCGGCGGGCGTGACGGCGGCCATGCGCCGCGTGTGCGCCGACGAGGGGTTCGTGCTCGTGGCGACGGGCGAGCCCTTGGTGTGGCGGCCGGGGGCGACGATGCGGTCGGTCGTCGCGTGCCTCGGCGGGCATGGGGGCGATGCCCGCGGCTGGGGCCGCCTCATCGCGCTGGCGGCGCGCGACGACGTCGACCTGGTCGCGATCATCGGCGCGTCGCCCCGATCCGATGCGCGACCGCTGATCGAACGCGCGGGCGACGGTAGCGTGCGGGCTCGCGTCGCCGAGCGGAGGCCCGATGCGCTGATGCCCGTCGCGCCGGCCCGCGACACGGCGCCTGCCGAGCTGGCCCAGGTGGGGCTTCGCGTCGAACGCCTGCTCGCCGATGGCCGGCGCAGCCACGCGCGCCAGGTGCTGGCGGCGAAGATCGCTCGCGCGCGCCGGCACGACGACGAGCCAGATGACCTAGCGTTGCGCGTGGCGCTGGCGCGCATCGAACACGACGACCTGCGGCCAGCAGAGGTCTGCAGGCTGTTGTTACCTGCGTTGCAGCGTGGCGAGGGAGCACCGTTGGACGCGGCGGCCGCCATCGCCCGGCTCGATGCGTGCCTGCTGGCGTGTCACGCGTCGATCGACCTGCTGCAGTTCGCCCGGGCGCGCCAGTTGGCCGGCGCCGCCGTTGCGGTGGCCGAAGCGCTGGGCGCGAGGCGATTCGAGGCAGCGCGGGCGCAGTGGCGCGTGTGCCACTGGATGGGCGACCACGACGGCGCGCTGGCGCAGGCGCGCGACCTCGAGTCGTGCGCGCGCACCGCCGTGCAGCAGATCGTCCACCGCCGGTGCGCGTTGCGCACGAGTGCGCTTCGCTGGCCAGACGAGGCGGCCAGCCATCGGCAGTGGTTGCGTGGGCACTCCGATGCGCCCGACCGCGAGCGGGCCGGCCTGGCGCGCCGGGCGCTGGCCGAAGACGCGATTGCGACCGGCGATCGCGCCCAGGCGCTGGCGCTGCTCGACGGGGCGGTGCGCGTGCTTGGGCGCAGGATCACGCGTCGCCTCCGCGCGTCGCTGACCTTGCTGTCGACGGCTGTCGGCGGGCGCCGTGGTTGCGGGGTGCCCCGCGATGGCGAGCCGTCGGTGGCCGTGCTCGACACGCCGCTGATGCACCTCTGCCGCGCCGCCGTGACCAGTGCAGGAGGGGTCGCGCGTCGCCGGGTCGAGCACCGCGCGTCAGGTGCCGGCGTGTCGCTCGCCGGCATCGCACCGTGGCTCAGACCAACGGGAGATCACGTCATGATCGAGGAACTGGTGCAGGTCATCGAGGCCTGTCACAGCGAAGATGGCGCGCCGGCGATGGCACGGCTCTGCAGCCTCGTGCGCGAACAACTCGGCGCGGCTGGCGTCGGCCTCTACGTCACGCCCGAAGGCCGGCCGCTGGCCGGGGTCGGCGCGCACCCGTGCGTGTCGACCTCGGTCTCGCGCGCGGCACTCGCCCGCAACGTGGCCGTTGAACCCGCTGCGGCGGCGATCGGCGTCGAGAGCGCCGTGCCCGTCAGGTTTGGCGGATCGGCGATCGCGGCGCTCTGCTGCCGGTGGGCGTACGACGCGCCCGTCGATCGTCGTCGTGCCACGCTGGTGCTGACGGCGGCCGCCGCCGTCTGCGCGCCCGTCGTGCAGGCAGCGATCGAAGCGCACGCGCGTCTCGAGGTGCCCGGCGACGACCTGGGCCTGATCGGCACCAGTGACCTGATGCGCGTGCTGCGTGTCAGCATCCGCCGCGCCGCGCTGGCGCCCTTTCCCGTGCTCATCGAGGGCGAGAGCGGCGCGGGGAAGGAACTCGTGGCGCGCGCCATCCACGGGGCGAGCGCACGACGCGGGCGCCGGTTCTGCGCCGTGAACTGCGCCGCCGTGAGCGACGACCTGCTCGAGGCCGAACTCTTTGGCCATGCACGGGGCGCGTTCACGGGCGCCGTCGCCGAACGGCCAGGACTGTTCGAGGACGCCGACGGGGGCACGCTGTTCCTCGACGAGGTGGGCGAGTTGTCGGCGCGCGGCCAGGCCAAGCTGCTGCGCGTGCTGCAGGAGGGCGAGGTGCGCCGCGTGGGCGAGAACGTCCCGCGCCGGCTCGACGTCCGGATCGTCGCCGCGACCAACCGCACGCTCGCACGGGAGGTCGAGGTCGGACGATTCCGCGATGACCTGCGATTCAGGCTCGACGTGGTGCGCATCGAGGTGCCGCCGCTGCGCGCGCGGCCCGACGACATCGAGGCCCTGGCGCAGACGTTCTGGCGCGAGGCGCTGGCGAAGACTCGTGGCCGCGCGGTGCTCGATCGCGACGCGCTGGCCGCGCTGGCGCGCTACGACTGGCCCGGCAACGTGCGCGAACTGCAGAACGTGATCGCCACGCTCGCCGTGCGGGCACCGCTGCGCGGGCGTATCACCGAGGACGACGTCAGGAGCGTGCGGGCGGGGGCGGCGCCGCGGATGCTGGCGCCGGTGAGTTCGCTCGACGCGGCGCGCCGGGAGTTCGACGCCGCGTTGCTGCGGCAGACGCTCGTCGATTGCGGCGGGCGTCGCACCGAGGCCGCGCGTCGGCTCGGCATGACGCGGCAGGGCCTGCTCAAGCTCATGCACCGCCTCGGCATCGACCGTTCACGTGGCCCGACAGACCGCGGGACGACCCGCGCGTCGTGAACGGCGGTCAACTCGCGCGACGACGGGCCGCGTCGAGTTGCCGGCGCAGGCCCTCGTCGTCGGGGCGGCGCGCGAGCGCGCGCTCGTACCAGGTGACGGCGCGCGCGGCATCGCCCGTGCGAAGGCAGAGTGAGGCGATACGCGCGGCCCGGGCGGCGCCGATGGCGCCCTGCCCGACATCGCCACGCAAGGCGATGTCTGAGAGCAGCGCATCGCGCGCGTCGGCGAGGCGGCCGGCACGCTCGGCCGCGTCAGCCAGCGCCGCGAAGGCGCCGTCGGCGATGGGCGGGCGCTGGGTGGCAATGGTGAGGGCCCGCAGCGCCTGCCTGGTGTCGCCGACGCGGAACAGCGCCCGTCCGAGCATCAACTGCGCCTCGCTCGAGGGCGTGCGCTCGGTCGCGCGGCGTGCGGCCTCGACCGCCTTCATCCAGGCGATGCGGTCGGAGCGGGCGTCGCCCTGTTCGAGCCAGACGCGCGAGAGCGCCACGAGCACCGTGCCCTGGTCGTTGAAGCGTTCCGAGGCGGTGGCCAGCGTCAGGACCGCGTCTTCGAAGCGGCCCATGCGCGCCAGGGCCAGCCCGAGGCGCGCCTGCCGCGGGGCGCTCGAGGGTTCCAGGGCGGCCAGGGCCCGCAGCACGCGGACCTCGTCGGCGTACCGCCCGGCCATCTCGTGGAGCGAGGCCAGTGCCTCGAGCGTGTCGGCGTCGGTGGGATCGATGGCGGCGGCGCGGGCAAACGCCTCGGTCGCCTCATGCCCGCGCTGTTGCTGCACGAGGATGACTCCGAGCAGGTAGTGGGCGCGGGCCAGGGAATCGTCCTGGGCGAGCGCCTGGCGGCAGGCGCTCGCCGCACGGTCGAGCTGATTGCTCCTCGACAGGGCCTGCGCGAGCTTGACCCACAGCCGGGCCGGGCGTTCGTCGATCGCCAGGGCCGCTTCGTAGCGCTCGGCCGCCCGCTGCCAGCGCTGTTGCGAGGCGTGGACGTCGCCGAGTTGCTCCTCGACGCGCGGCGACGTCGGGTCGAGCGTGCCGGCCTGCCGCAGGTCGCGCAGCGCCGAGGCCGCATCCCCTTGCTGCCGATACACTTCGCCGCGCCGTAGCCAGGCGAGCATCGAATCGGGCCGCAGCGCGATCGCGCCGCTGAAGGCCTCGAT
>JAEUQQ010000404.1 GCA_016789685.1 Acidobacteriota bacterium
AGGTGCGGGTCCTCGAGCAAATCCTCGAGCGTGCTCACGGTCATCACCGGACCGTTCGAGCCTTCGAGGACGGCAAGCCACTCGGCGGTGGTGCGCGTGGCCATGATGCGCGCCGTCTCGGCGTAGACCTCGTCGATGCGGTTCGACCGATCGCGCAACGTCGCGAAGCGCGGATCCACGGCAAGCGCCGAACACCCGGCCCGCTCGCAGAACGCCCGCCAGTGCTCGTCAAGGTACGGCAACACGGCGAGGAACCCGTCCTTCGTCGGGTAGGGTCGCCGTTCGCGCGTCAGCAACCGCGTGTAGCCGATGGGCCCCTCGGGCTCATCGAAGACGTGGCCGAACAGGTGCTCGGCCATGGTGAATCCCACCATCGTCTCGAACATCGGCATTTCGATTTCCTGGCCGGCGCCTGAGCGCTCCCGGTGATAGAGCGCCGCGAGGACGGCCGATACGACGGCCATCGCCGTCGTCTTGTCGGCCAGGATGGTTGGCACGAACCGCGGGGCGTCGCCCATCCGTGCCGCGAGCGCCGCGAGCCCGCTGGCCGCCTGGATCGAGTCGTCGTAGGCGGCGAGTTCCGCATAGGGACCGCTCCGGCTGTAGCCGTACGTCCCGCAGTAGACGGCGCGCGGATTGACGGCCCTGACGGCCGCGTAGTCGAGTCCGAGCCGCTGGATGGCCGCCGGCCGGATGTTGTGGATGACGATGTCGGCCGACGCCGCGAGCGCCAGGGCGGCCTCCCTGCCGTCCGCGTGTTTGAGGTCGAGCACCACGCTGCGCTTGTTGCGATTGCAGGTCAGGAACAACGCGCCCATCCCGGGATGTCGCGCCGGCCCGATGTGCCGGTTGCTGTCGCCCGCGGGCGACTCGACCTTGATGACATCGGCTCCCATGTCGCCGAGGGCCTGACAGGCCAGCGGCCCGAGCACCACACTGCAGAACTCCAGGACACGTACCCCGTCGAGCGGACCGGCCATGGGCCGTATCCTAGCCGTTCCGTCACCTCCAGTTGTCGCGATCGCCCGTTTGCCCCGCAAACCCCGCCAAATCGGGTCAGGCCCCAATTCCCTCCGGAACGGCCGCAAACGTCCGCCAATTGCGCCTTCTGGAGCCGCGGGACCGGAATTGGGGTCAGACCCTCATCATCGGCAGGAGGCGGCGCGACGCCGTGGGTTTCCTGCTAAGCTGCGGCGCGATTGCGGCCGTGACTCGCGCGACGTTCATCTCGATTCTCGTCTTCGTGTTAGGCGTGCGCATGCTGTCGTTGCCCCTGCCGGGCACCGAAGACGTGCGGGTGTGGAAGATCTGGAGTTACCACGCGTCGAAGGACGTCACGTCCATGTATGGCGTCGGCGGGACGCCTCCCACGCGCGGCGTCCTGAAATACCGTGGCAACTGGACGACTGTCGACTACCCGCCCATCGCCCTGTACGAAATGGCCGTCGCCGGCTGGATCCACGAGTTCGTCGACCCGCTCTACGACAACACCTGGCGCCTGAACGCAGCCGTGAAGCTCCCCGGCCTCGCGGCCGGGATGGTCCTGACCTGGTGGCTCCATGCCCTCGTGCGCCGCCTGACGGGGTCAGAAACCTCGGCGCAGTTCGCGGCGCTCGCCTACTGGGCCAACCCGGCGACCATCCTCAACGCCGAGGTCCTCGGCTACCTCGACCCGCTCGTCATGCTGCCGGCGCTCGTGGCGCTCGCCTCGGCCTCGCTCGCCCGCCCGACCGCCGGCGGCGCGGCGCTCGGAGTCGCGCTCATGACCAAGCCGCAGGCGCTGCTCATCGGGCCGGCATTCGTGGCGGCGCTCGGCCTCTCGCCCCGCACCGTGCTGCGGGCCGCGCTCGCCGGCGCCGCCGTGATCGCGATCGTGCTGCTGCCCTTTGCCCTGGCAGGCGCACTGCCGAACATGTCGCTCGCCGTCGGCTCGTGGTACGGCCGCCGCGACATCGTGTCGGGCAACGCCGCAAACCTGTGGTGGATCGTCACGTGGGCCGAGCGGGCGTACTTCATGATCCCGGAGTTCGGCTTTCCGGGCGCCTACCTGGAGCCCGTCGTCCGGCCGCTGGCCATCTCGAGCTTCATGGAGGTGGGATTCCCCAACCCGCGCCCGCTGGGCACGCTGCTGGTCGTCGCGACGTGCGGCTGGGGATGGTGGCGCCTGCGGGGCGCGCGCGACCTGGTGTCGCACCTGCTGCTCGGCGCCTTCACCATCCACGCGTTCTTCGCGCTCGGTGTCGGCGTGCACGAGCACCACATGATGCTCGCCGTCCCAATACTGGGCCTCGCGGCAGCGCTCGAGCCGCGCCTGCGCCGGTTGTGGATCGGCATCAGCCTGGTCTGCGCGCTCAACATGAACCTCTTCTACGGCATCTCGATCGGCTGGGGATGGGCGTTCCCGCGCCGCGCCACGCTCATCGACGCCAGCGTCGTGCTGGCGATCGCCAACCTCGCCCTGCTCGCCTGGCACGCGCGGCTCGTCGCGCGCCGCGCCGGAGGATAATCATCACCATGGCTCAAACGGCATCGTTCGACATCACGTCGACCATCGACCTCCAGGAGGTCGACAACGCGGTCAACCAGGCACTCAAGGAAATCGGTCAGCGCTACGACTTCAAGGGGTCGAAGGCCACGATCGAGTTCAAGCGTGCCGAAAGCACCCTCGAACTCACCGGTGAGGACAAGATGCGCATCGACGCGGTGTGGGAAGTCCTCGCCACGCGCCTCGTGCGCCGGAACGTGCCCACCAGGAACCTCACCAAGGGCGACCTCCAGCCCGCCGCGGGCGGCACGATGAAGTGCTCGGTCGCCCTGCAGCAGGGGATCCCGACCGAGAAGGCCAAGGACATCGTCAAGTTCCTGAAGGACGCGAAGCTCAAGAAGGTGCAGGCGTCGATCCAGGCCGACCAGGTGCGCGTGCAGTCGCCGTCGAAGGACGAACTGCAGGCAGCCATGGCGGCCCTGCGCGGCCACGACTTCGGCATCGAGCTGATGTTCGGGAACTACCGCGGGTGACGCGTGGCGCACCGGTGGGGCACCGTCGGTGCACCCCGTGGTGCACCCCGGTGAACCCGCGGTGACGCGTGGTGAACCGACGGCACACCGCAGGGGCGTATCATGACGCGCCCCTACAGGCGTTTGAGGATCAACAGCGTGATGTCGTCGTGCTGCGGGGCGTCGCCGACAAAGGCGTCGACGTCGTGCATCACGGCCGCCAGCATCTCGGCGGCGCCGCCGTCCTGTGAGCGCCGCACGGCGGTGACGAGCCGCTCGGTGCCGAACTCCTCATCGGCGAGGTTCATCGCTTCGCTGACGCCATCCGAGTACAGGACGATGGCATCGCCAACGCCGGTGTCGAAGTCGGCCGACTCGTACGGCATCCCCGAGAACAGCCCGAGCGGCAGCCCGGTGGGCGGCAGCGTCTCGACCCTCCCGTCGGCGCGGACGACCAGGCTCTCGGTGTGTCCCGCGTTCACGTAGCAGCACTTGCCGCTGAAGGGTTCGATCGTCAACAGGATCGCGGTCGCATACTTGTTGTCGGGCGTGCTCGAGTACAGCAGTTCGTTCGTGCACCGCGCGAGTTCCGCGAGTGACGGCTCGCGCCCGAGCAGCGCCCGCAGCGTCGCCTGCATGTTGCTCATGACCAGCGACGCCCCGATCCCCTTGCCCGAGACGTCGGCCACGCACAGCAAGCAGCGATGCGCGGGCGTCGGCGCATCGACGGTGAGCGCATCGTAGTAGTCGCCGCCGACCATCCGCGCCGGGCGGTTGGTCGCCGCCATGTCGCAGCGCAGCAGCGCAGGCAGGTGCGCCGGGAAGAGGTTCTTCTGGATGGTCGCCGCCAGCGTCAGCTCGCGCTCGAGCTGCTTGCGCTCGACGACCTCGCGCTGGTGGAACGCGTTCTCGAACGCCACGGCCGCCTGCGCGACGACGCCAGCGGCGTAGTCGCGGTCGGCATCGGCATACGGCCGCCCGGCCGGCCGCGGCCCGAGTGCCGCGAGGCCCATCACGGTGTCGCCCGCGCGCATCGGCAGCACCAACGCGATTTTCTGCGCCCGCATCGCCTCGACCAGCGGCGTCGACGCCGCGTCGGCGTCGATCACCAGCGCATCGGGCGCGGCCAGGAGTTCGGCGACCCACGCCGGATCCCACTCGAGCCGCGCACCCTTCTGCCGCACGACGGCCGCGTGGGGCGCACGCCCCGCGAACACGGCATACCGCGTGAGCGCCCAGCGCCCCGACAGCGTCAGGCCCAGCAGGTGCGCGACCTCCTCGGGCTCACCCGCCGACGACAACGCCCGCACGAGTTCGAGCAGCGTCCGCAGCTCGTGGATCTTCTGGTCGAGCCGGTCGTTGAGCCGACGCACCTGCGTGTGCGTGTCGGCATTCTCGATGCCCGACGCCGCGATGCCCGCCAGCGCATCGAGGAACGCGACATCGTCGTCACCGAAGGCGCCCGAGGGCGGGGATCCCAGCGCCAGCAGCCCGATCGTGCGCTCGGCGGTGGCAATCGGCACGACGCGCCCGAGGCCCGCCGCGGCGGCGCACGCCTCGTCGAACGTGTCGCCCGTCTTGAGGCCCTTGCAGCCGCGCGCCTGGGCGACGCGGTAGGTGTCGCCCTCGCGAAACGCCACCACGCCGCGCGCGACGACGAGCCGGCCCATGACCGAGCGGAGCAGGTGCTTGAGCAGGTCGTCGGGATCGAGCGACGAGTGCAGCAGCTGCGCCGACTCGAGCAGGGCTTCGAGTGTCGAGGCGTTGAGCGAGGACGGGTCCACCGCGATGCCCCCTCTCTCTGCGCTACCGGTGCAGGCGCTTGATCATGCGCAGGCGATTGGCGTGGCC